>NZ_JAWDXO010000023.1 GCF_032477075.1 Fusobacterium sp.
TTTGTGATACTCTTTTTTAGGATAGAAATTTTCTAAAAGCACTTTTTATACCTTTTCAACTTTTCAGAGCTAGTTTTCATTTTAAATTAACAGATTCTATTCCTACTATATTTATACCTTATTTTTCCTCTAACTACAAGTTTATATATTAAAAGAGGGAAAGTTTTTATTTCCCTCTAAAATTTTTTATTTATATTGAAATTATTAAAGTTGTTATTTTATGAAATAATTCAACAATATTATACCAAAATAAAGTATTTTTTTTATATTTCCTTCTGCAAATAAAAATTTAATTCATAGAATCTAATTGCTTTTTTGAATCACAAAATACTTGCCATGTTTGAATTTGATTTTCACTGACTATAACTTTCCAACAAGCAGGAAATTCCCAGTATTTTTCTTTGTTTCCTAAATATGAAGCACTTGCTTTTCCTATGATAACAGAAAATTTATCACTTTCAATATAATCATAAACTTCAATAAGGTAATCAGGAAACCAATTGAAATATTCTTGCCAACCTATTTTCATTTGTTCCCTATTTTCTTTATTACCATAGGTATCAATAAAATAAAAATTTTCTGACATCATATCAATAATGATTGGCAAGTTTTGGGCATTGATTGCTTCAACAAATTTCATTACAATATCTTGCTTCATCTGGTATCCTCTCTACAATTTAAAATTTATTAAAATGAAGTTTAGCCATATCAATATCAGAATCTGTATAAGCTGGTTTTTCTTCAGCTGGATATCCCAAAGCTATCATATTATGTACTTTTAATTCTGATGGAGCACCAAGTATTTTTTTTATATTTTCATCAGTTGAATTTCCTTCAGCATCCACTTTCTCTTTGGTCTGTATCCAGCATGATCCAAGTCCAAGTTCATGTGCTTTTAGTTGAATTACAGTACTTGCAATAGCACAATCATCATCCCAAGTAGGATTTACATGTCCAAATATAACTATCATAAGAGGAGCTCCAGCAGCAAACCCTGCTCCATTTTCTTTAGACACAGATAATTTTTTTATTATCTCTTTATCATCTATTACTACATATTCATAAGGTCTTTGATTTCTTCCACTTGGAGATACTAAAGCAGTTTTCATAAGCTCCATAACAACTTCTTTTTCTACATTTTTTTCTTTAAATTTTCTTATTGTTCTTCTACTTAAAAAATCCATATATATTCCTCCTTAAAATTTATTTGATAAGACTATATAAAAGGCTTATTTCCTCTTTCCAGATAGAACTGTCTATAGTTTCCAAGATAATAGGAATATTATCAAATCTTTCATCATTCATAAATCTTTCAAAAAATTCCATACCTAATATACCTTTTCCTATGCTGTCGTGTCTATCTTTTCTGCTTCCTGTATTAAATTTAGAATCATTTAAATGGACTCCCTTAAGATATTTAAATCCAACATATTTTTCAAATTCGTCCATAGTTTTTTTATAACCGATTTCATCTTTTAATTCATATCCCGCTGTTATTGTATGACAAGTATCAATACATGTACCTATTCTTTCTTTGTTTTTTACTTTTTCAATAATTTTTCCTAAATGTTCAAATTTATATCCCATATTAGAACCTTGTCCAGATGTATTTTCCAGTACTATGACTATATTTTCTGTAGCTTCAATAGCTTTATTTATACAGTCTGCTATATTATTAATGCACTCATCTTCAGATATTTCATTTAAATGGCTACCAGGATGAGTATTAAGATATTTCAATCCTAACTGGTCACATCTTTTTATTTCTTCGATAAAAGCATTCAGAGACTTTTCTCTTTTTTCTTCATCTTTTGTACCTAAGTTTATAAGATAACTATCATGAGGTAAAATATATTCATTTGTATAGTTGTTTTCCTTTAAAGCTTTTTTAAATTTTTCTATATCTTCATCAGTTAATGGTTTAGCTTCCCATCTTCTTTGATTTTTAACAAACATTCCAAAAGCTCTGGCTCCAATTTCTTTCGCATTTTTAGGAGCATTAAAAGGTCCACCAACTATACTGACATGAGCACCAATAAACTTTCTTTTAATTTTTTCTTCTCTTGTTATTTCCATATCATTCCTTTCTATATGAATCTTTTATATATATTATACTATTTTATACAATAAAATAAAAGAGATGATTGATATTATAATAAATTTCAAAAATAAAGTAATAAATAAAAAGAAATTGATCTTTTTAGCGAATACATATAATGTAAGAAATATATTTATTAACAGGAGGAAATTATATGAAAATAAAAAAATTAAATTATATTATTGCAGGTTCTCTTTTATCTGCTTTATTACTTGCAGGATGTGGAAATGACAAACCTAATCAAAAAGTTCAGAAACTTTTGACAGAGACTCAAAAAGATTTTGCAGCTTTTCAAGAAAGTATTGTTAAAGATTCTACTATGACTGAAGCTCAGGCAGAAGATAAAATTCAAAAATTATTAGCTGAAATTCAAACTAAGGAAGAAGCTATAAAAAAAGAAATAGCTAATATAAAAAATAAAGCTGAACAGGAAAAATTAACTAAAGAAATGGAAAAAACTTTTAGTACTATGAAGGAAAATCTTATATCTCTTGAAAAAAAAATAAAAACTCCTACTCCAAATCCATATGATGGAGAAGTAGAAGTACAAGAAATAGAAACTTTGGAGGATACTAATGATGGAGAAGCACAAGCTAAGTAATCATTAGTTATGAACTTTACTTTATATTCATGATTATAAATTATACTGACGAATTCAAATAAATTTAAAATATAAAAAGCTCTCAACAATGAGAGCCTTTTATATTATATAGTACTTATTAAATAAGAAACAATTTCTTTATCTTTTCCTGTGAGCATAACAACAATTCCACCATTTTTATCTGAATCTTTAATTACTAATGGATTTCCAGCTTTTCCTTCTTCAAGATAATGAAAAAATTTAATTTTTTCAATTATTAATTCTTCCATATTAGATACATTATTTACTTTATAATCTCTTTTTAAATCATTTAATTCTTTTTCAAAATTTTCTAATGTAAATTCAAAGTTGCTCTCTAAATGATTTTTCACTTTTGTTATTTTTACAACCACGGCACATCACCTATTCTGAAATTTTTTATATTTTATATTAGTGTTAAATAGTAAAATTAACTAAGTTTTCAAATATATAAATGTTAACTGTATAATACCATTTTTTTTCATTTTTGTAAACAATATCAAAATATCCGATTACATTTTTCCAAATATTTTATCTTTATTTTTTATATTTTAAAGAATATTATTGAATGTTTTTAAAAACGGAAATATTTTACATCCATTTTTGAAACAATATCTTATTAGAACATAATAATTCAAATAAAGATAAAAAAATTGAATTAAGTTATTGACTTAATATTATAATTAGTGTAAAAATATAGATAGAAATATCCAACTATTCAAAAGGAGAAAAGATGGAAATAATTTATCAAAAAAGAGAAAAACTCAGAAATGAAAACAGAACTTTTAAATTTTTGGTAGAAGTAAGAGAATTCAGCAAATTAGAAATATCCCAATATTTGAATATCAGTATTCCAACAGTCACAAAAATATTAGAAAGATTTTTAATAAATAAACTGATATATGAAACTGGAACTAATGATGGTAAGCTTGGAAGAAAGGCGATAAAATACCAATTTAATCCTAATGCATATTTTTCTATTGGAATTAAAATGGAAATGAATCATATATCAATGGTTTTAATAAATCTTGATGGAAAAATATTAAAACAGACTGTTGTTAAAGAAGAATTTATTAACAGTGAAAATTTTGTTTTTCTTGTCATAAATGAATTAAAAAAGTTTTTATGGGAATTTGATAAAAAAGAATTTATAAAAGGAATAGGGATAGTTCTTCCAGGAATAGTAGATCCTGAAAATAGCATGATAAAGTTAGGTGGTAATTTTACTCTTTTAAATCAAGATATGAAAGAAATAGAAGAAGAATTTAGTCTTCCAATATTTTTGGAAAATGAAGCAAATGCTGGAGCTATTGGGGAATATATAGTTAACCATTCTGAACTTCAATTGAAAAAAAATATTCTTTTTGTCTCAATAGATACTGGTATAGGTTCTGGAATTATAATAGAAGATCAGTTATACAGAGGAAAAGGAAATAAATCTGGAGAAATAGGACATATACCAATAATACCAAATGGAGATAAATGTGCCTGTGGCAGTGAGGGATGTTTTGAGCAATATTGTTCTAACTTGGCTTTAATAAAAGAATTTGAAAAAGAATTCCAATGTGAAATAAAAGAATATGAGGATATTTTTCAAGAAAAATTTTTAGGAAATGAAAGAGGTAAAAAAATATTAGAGAGATATACATGGATTTTAGCATTAGGAATAAAAACTGCTTTAATGATGTTTAATTCTGATAAAATAATTATTGGAGGAAAAATTTCCAATCATAAGGAATATTTTGAGCCTTTGCTTAAAGAGATAATTTTTTCAAATAATATTTTCAGTAATGATACTGATATTGTTGAATTTTCATCTCTTTCTGACAATGCTAATTTATTAGGTGCAGCATTTATTCCATTGGGAGAATTTTATAAAACTTACAATGAAAATATGTAATAATATCCTATAATTTATATTTTTGCTAAAAGTAATATGATTATTTTTTTATAAATGTTATAATATTATTATATATAATAAAATTTTAATTAGAGGTGATAGGATGTTGAATAATGAGAGTGTATTCTTCCTATAATAGGAAGAGTGTTAAATTCCATTTCTATTATAGATTTTGATGAAAGTTTATAATCAAAAATATAATTAATTGGAGGATAAAATTGAAATTAGAAATAAGATTAGAAGAAAAAAATGATTATAGAAAAGTTGAGGAAATTATTAGAGAAGCATTTTGGAATCTGTATGTTCCAGGAGCTAGTGAGCATTTTATATTACATTCTTTAAGAAATTCTGAAGTAGCTGTTCCTGAACTTAATTTTATAGCAGTCAAAGATGGAGAAATAGTAGGGCAAATCTTTTATACAAAAGCTGAAATAAAGGATAAAGACGGAAAAAAACATGAAATTTTAAATTTTGGCCCTTTATGTGTAACACCAAAATACCATAACCTTGGGATAGGAAAAGCTTTAATAGAACATAGCAGAAAAGTGGCAGCTGAAATGGGATATAAAGGTATAGCAATATATGGATATCCTGGCTATTATACTAGAGTTGGATTCCAAAGTGGGGCTAAATTTGGTATAGCAAGAGCTGATGGTGCTTTTCCAAAAGCACTTTTAGTTATGGAGCTCTATCCTGATTCCTTGAAGGGAATTTCTGGAAACCTTCACGAATTTTTAAGTGATCTTCAATTTGATGGGGAGGAATTTTTGAAGTATGAATCTTCATTTCCTCCAAAAGAAAAGAAATACAAACCATCACAAGATTTATTTGCAGAAATGGTAAATAAAATGGAAGATCCAGAAAATATAAAAATTTATTAATTTATAGGTTTTTATAAAATAAATAAAAAATGAAATAGATATATTTAAAAGGGCAGTTTAAAACTGCCCTTTTAATAACTATTAAAATTAAAAATTATGTATAAGTCCTATAACCACCATATCATAATAATAATTTTTATTTATATATCCCTGATATTTTATATTGATTAAAAAATCTGGATCAATATAATATCCCATACCTATACTGACCATTCCAGCATCTCTTGATACTTCCAATGCTTTTATTTTACCTAAATCTGTAATGAATCTTTTTCTATCTGCAAATTCATGAGACCATTCTACATTTCCTGTAACTAAAAATTTATCTCCCATTTCTTTAGAATACATAATTCCAGCATTTCCACTTCCTATTCTATCATTGGAAGTAGATATACCATTATGGCCTTTTGTAGTATATTGATTCCATCCAAGTCCTAAATAAGGATAAAGCAATGATTTTTCTCCAAGTTCAAAAAAGTAACCTCCCTCTGCTCCTAAAGAATAATTTTTAGTTCTATAAACTATGTTAGAAATATTTTTGCTTCTCAAAATATTTTTACTTTCATCATATCCAGCTCTTCCAATAAAAAGCCAATTATCTTTATTATAAGCAAGATAAGTATTTAGTCCATAAGTTCTTATTTTCTGATCACTATCAAGAGAATCATCAAATTCAGCTCTTGATTTTATATATCCAAAACTCATCCCAGTCATCAGATCAGGGTTTGATAAAAAAGTACTATTAGTAGCCATTAAAAATCCTTTAATCTTAGCATCATAGTCAGTATTGTAATCATCTCTATCATAACTGGATTTGATTTTTCCTATCCCTTCAATATATTGAGAGCTTCCACTGAATCCTCTTCTGTTCATTTTTTTAAACATTACACTTTCTCTAAATTGATTGCTTCCTCTATCAGTTATTATTTTTCCATTTATTTCTGAAAGATTAGTTTGAAGGTCATGAGTTCCTCCAAATAAACCAGCAGAGACAGCTGCAAATATCAAAGGCAGTATTTTTTTAATTTTCATTCAATCTCCTCCAGGTTATCTTCTTCTTTTACCAAATATTCTTAAAAGATATAGGAATAGATTTATAAAGTCAAGATAAAGATTAAGAGCACCAATTATTCCAAGTTTATTCATAACTTCTTCATCACCATTTGCCATTTGGAAAGCTATTTTTTTGATTCTATTTACATCATATGCAATAAGAGCTGAGAAAATAACTATTCCTAAGACTGTTCCAATCCAATAAAGTATTGGAGCTTTAAGGAAGAAATTGATTAATGACATTATAATTATACTTATAAGTCCAGTCATTAAATATTTGCCATAACTGCTAAGATCTTCCTTTGTAGTATATCCATAAGCTGCAATAACTATAAACATTATCAAAGCCACTCCTAAAGTATAAAATATACTTGCAGGATGGAATACAAATCCCAAGCTGCTGAAAAGAACTCCATTCATTAATGAATAAAGAAAAAACATTATTCTTGCAGTTCCAGAAGACAATTTATTAATTCCTAAACTCAATCCAAATACAAGAGCTATTTCTGCAAACATTATTATTTTAAAATATGGCATTATAGCATACAGCAGTCTTGCATTAAAACCAAATAGGTATATTGGAACTATTGTTGTAATAAGTATTCCAATTACCATATTCAAAAAAACTTTTCTAAGAAATCTATTAGTTGTATCCACATTGTCATAGACCCCTTGTTCGTTACGCATTTCATTTAAATCATACTCGTTCATTATTGTGTTACCTCCTGATTTATATTTAAAACTTTAAAAAGCTCTTTTTAAAATCTCAAGTACATCAGCTTTATGAAGCTTTTTCATTGTTCCAAGAGGTCCAAAAGCAACAGCTGCATCAGCCATTTTTTCAAGGTTTTCTTCCTTTATTTCTACCTCTTTTAAAGTACTTGGAATATTTAGAGATTTAAAAAATTCTCTAGTTTTATTTATTGCTTCCTTTGCAATGGCCATAGGATCATCTCCTGAAATGCCCCATACATATTTTCCATATTCTTCAAACCTATGAACATTTTCATTTGACAATACATATTCCATCCATACTGGAGTAAGAATAGCAAGTCCAACACCATGAGTTATATCATGATAAGCACTTAATTCATGTTCCATTCCATGAGTTGCCCAATCTGTAGATATTTTACCATAAGTTAAAAGTCCATTCAATGCTAAAGAGCTTCCCCACATAAGATTTGCTCTGGCTTCATAATTTTCAGGCTCATTATAAGCAATAGGACCAAAGTGTATTACAGTTTTTAAAAGTCCTTCCATTAAACGATTTTGTAAGAAACCATCATGATCAGGTGAAAAATACTGTTCAAATATATGGCTCATTATATCAGCTGTTCCTGCAGCTGTCTGATATTTATTTACACTATAAGTATATATTGGATCAAGTATAGAAAATACAGGTCTGAGTAAATCACTTCCTATTGCTAATTTTCTATTTTCATTCATATTTGAAATTACACTGTTTCCATTCATTTCACTTCCAGTGGCTGCTAATGTAAGTACAGAAGCAACTGGAAGAGCTGAAGTTAGCTGCTTCATTTTATTTTTAACATAAAGATCTTCCCATACATCACCATTATACTTACTTTGTGCTGCTATTGCTTTTCACAATCTATAGTACTTCCTCCACCAATAGCTAGTACAAGTTCTATTCCCTCTCTTTTGCATATTTCTGCTCCATAATATACACATTCGATTCTAGGGTTAGGATCCACATTTGGCAGTTCAAAAATAGTGATATTCTCTCTTTTTAAAACTTCTATAACTTTATCATAAAGTCCATTTTTCTTTATACTTCCCTTACCATAGACCAAGAGTACTTTACTTCCAATTTTTTTTACTTCATTTCCCAGTTCATCTACTTTTCCAGTACCAAAAAGTATTTTTGTACTTACATTATAGTTAAAATTTTTCATAGCATTTTCCTCCTTTGAAATTAAAGAATAATTTTGCTAAAACTAAGATCTACTATTTTTAAACCATCCACTGCTGCACTCACTATTCCTCCTGCATACCCAGCTCCTTCTCCCACAGGGTATAATCCATTTATGTTAATAGATTGTCCTTTTATATCTCTTGTTATTTTAACAGGAGCAGAGGTTCTAGTTTCAGGAGCTATAAGATTTACATTTTTAGATATAAAATAATTGTTTTTTCCCCACTGTTGAAAGGCAGCTTTCATATTATCATTTATAAATTCAGGAAATAGATTATTTAAATCATAGGAATTCATTTCCATTTCATAACTGCTTTCAATACTTCCAGCAGTCTTTTTTCCTTTTACAAAATCTATAACATTTTGATAAGCAGCACCATAATTATTTTCTATTTCATAAGTTTTTCTTTCTAGATTTTCTTGAAACTTCATTCCAGAAAAAAGTTCATCTCCAAATTCATTTTTCTTTATACCTACTACAACAGCAGAATTTGAGAATTTTCCATCTCTTTTAGAATAACTCATTCCATTTACCAAAGTTTTTCCTTTTTCTGATGCAGCATTAACTATAACCCCACCAGGACACATACAAAATGAAAATACTCCTCTGTCCTCTTTTTTATTGTTATATGTAACACTATATGTAGCTGCACCTAATAAAGGATGGTCAGCATATTTTCCATACTGCATTTTATCGATGTCACTTCTTAAGTGCTCTATTCTTGCTCCTACTGCAAAAGGTTTGTTTTCTAAATGAACTCCTTTTTTATGAAGCATTCTATAAGTATCTCTTGATGAATGCCCTATTGCTAATATTACAGAATCTGTTATGATAATATCTTTTATTCCATCTTTATCCAAAATTTCAATTCCTACAATAGAGTTATTTTTTATAAGAAGATTTTCCATTTTAGTATTAAAGTAAAATTTACCTCCCATATTTTTAATTTTCTCTCTTATATTTTTTACTACTACTTTTAATACATCAGTTCCTATATGTGGTTTATAATCCCATAATATTTCTTCTTGAGCTCCACAATCAAGAAGTTCTTTAAATACCTTATCTATATACTCACTTTTTATTCTTGTGTTGAGTTTCCCATCAGAATATGTTCCTGCTCCTCCTTCACCAAATTGTACATTTGATTCTGGATTAAGGATGGAATTTGATATAAATCTATTATTAGTTATATCTCTTTTATCTACCTCTTCTCCCCTTTCAAAGACAAGAGGAATATATCCATATTCAGCAAGCCTTAATGCAGAAAATAATCCTGCTGGTCCTGCTCCTATTACAGCTACCTCTTTATTTTTAAATAAAGGTTCTCTTACCATTTTTTCCATTTCTTTTACTGGAAGAATATTAGGTAATGAAGATATATCTACTTCCTTTTTTAATAAAACCTCTATATTATAAATAAATTTTATGTCATTTTTTTGGCGGCTGTCAATAGATCTTTTATTCCATCTCAATATTTCTATATTATCTTTTTTTATTCCTCTTTTTTCAAGTTCTTTTAATATTTCCTTGTCTTGATTTCTCTCTAATGGAATTATTATATTGTTAATATTTATTCTCATTTTCCACCTCTAATAAATTATACCATATATAATAATTAAATAACAATAAAAAAGCCTGTGAAGTTATACACAGGCTGGCATTTTTATTTTATTTTGTCAGCTAGAGTTTTTCCAACTTTAAACTTAACTGCTTTTTTAGCTTCAATCTTCATTTTTTTATTAGTTTGAGGATTTCTAACTTCTCTGGCAGCTCTTTCTTTTACCTCCCATTTTCCCCACCCTACAAAAGTAATGTCATCCCCTTTTACGAGAGTATCTTCAACAGAAGCTAAAAATAAATTTACTGCTCTTTCAGCTTCTTTTTTAGTAAATCCACCATTTTTAGCATATAATTCTACAAATTCTTTTTTAGTCATAATTATTCCTCCTTAAGTTTTTCTTTATGTGTAATTCTTAAAATTACAATTCTTGCTTATTATATATATAACCTTTATTTTCCATTTTGTAAATAGAAAGTTTTCAAAAAATCACTTTAAATCCTTCAGAAGCAGTATTTACATCATGATCTGTTATTCCTAAATATTTTTGAGTGACAGCTACAGAAGAATGATTGAGCAAACGTCTTACTAATTCTATATTATGTTTATTATTAGTATATTGAATGTGAGCATAACTTTTTCTAAAACTATGTGTAGAAAGTCCTTCAATAGAAGCGCATATGGAAATTTTTTTTAATATTTTCTGTACCCATCTTACTGATATATTAAAAATATTATCATTTCTCCTAAGAAAATGTTTTTTACAGTAAGCTTCAACTATTTTTATAACTTCATAATTAATATTTCTATTTTGTATCTTTCCTGTTTTTTGCTCCTGTATTGATAATTTTCCATCAACAAAATCACTTACTTTTAAATTCAGTACATCTCCTATTCTAAGCCCAGTATTTAATTGAATAAGACAAATTAAATGTATTTGGGGATTAGCTTTTAGTCTTATTCCATTTTTTCTTACTCCACTTTTTATCAATAAAAAAATTGTTTCTAACTCATCAAATTTTAAGGCTCTAGTTTTCATTTTAATTTCATCTCCTAAGATTGTAATATATATGTAGTATAGACATATATAGAATATATCATATTTTTTATATCAGAGAAATATTTTTATTTTTAGTATAGCATTATTACTGTTATTGTTATAAAATATATACATAATTTATTTTGGGAGGTTTTTAGCATGATTATAATAAAAAATGGTATTTTACTTGATGTTGAAAAATCTAAAAGTGAAAAAATGGATATTTCAATAGAAAATGGTAAAATTACTGGAATTAAAAAAAGTATTAAACCTAAGAAAGATGATGAAGTTATTGATGCTGCAGATAAAATAGTGGCTCCTGGATTTATTGATGCTCACTGTCATTTGGGACTTATGGGAGATAGTGTCGGATTTGAAAATGATGATGTAAATGAAAAATCTGAACCAATAACTCCTCAATTAAGAGCAATAGATGCTATTGATCCTATGGATAGAGTATTTACTGAGGCTTACCAAGGGGGAATCACTTCAGTAGCTACTGGACCAGGAAGTGCCAATGTAATTGGAGGACAGTTTGCTGCTATAAAAACTTTTGGAAAAAGAATAGATAAAATGATAATAAAAGCTCCCATTGCTATGAAATGTGCCTTTGGTGAAAACCCAAAGAGATTTTATGGTACAAAAGGAAAAATGCCTACTACAAGAATGGGTATTGCCAGCATACTTAGAGAAACTCTTCAAAAAGCAAAAGAATATATGCTGAAGTCTGAAGCTGCTAAAGATGACATTACTAAAAAACCTCAATATGATGCAAAATTGGAAGCATTAATTCCTGTTTTAAAAAAAGAAATTCCTTTAAAAGCTCATGCTCATAAAGCAAGTGATATATTTACTGCTATAAGAATAGCAAAAGAATTTGATCTAGAAATGACTTTAGATCATTCAACTGATGCCAGATGTATAGTTGGTGAATTAGCTGAGGAAAAATATCCTATGATAGTTGGACCTAGTTTAGGTCATAGAACTAAAGTTGAACTTATAAATAAATCTTTTAAAACAGCAGGAATTCTTAATAAAGCTGGAATAAAAATATCTATAACAACTGACAGCCCTGTTATTCCTCTTCAGCATCTTCCAATATGTGCTGCTCTTGCAGTAAAAGATGGACTTGATAAATGGGAAGCTCTTAAGGCTATCTCAATAAATCCTGCTGAAATACTAGGTCTGGAAGACAGAATTGGATCTATTAAAGTTGGAAAAGATGCAGATATAGTTATATGGTCAGCAGACCCTCTTCAAATAGATGCAAAAGTTGAATGTACTATAATAAATGGAGAAGTAGTTTTCGATGGCGAGGAGGAAGAATAGTGAAAGAACTTCTTAAAAAATTCAGAAGAGAACTTCACCAAATACCTGAAGTAGCTTTTGAAGAATATAAAACAGCTGAATACATAAGAGAGAAGCTTAGAGAATATAAAATACCCTATGAAGAAATCACTAATGAGCAATATACTACAGGAACTATAGTATATTTTAAGGGAGAAAAAGGATGTATTGCTTTTAGAAGCGACATAGATGCTCTCCCTATAAAAGAGGATACTGGATGTGATTTTGCTTCTACAAATGGACGTGCACATGGATGTGGCCATGATGGACATGCAGCTACTCTCCTTACATTTGCAGTTTGGTTAAAAGAACAGCAGGATAAGGGAGTAAAATTTAAAAAATCAATTGTTCTTATATTTCAGCCAGGAGAAGAAGGAAAAGGAGGAGCAAGATATCTTTCTGTCCATGAAAAATTCCTGAATAAAAATATAGAAGCTATATTTGGAATGCACTTATTTCCACTACTTCCAGAAGGAACGGTATCTACAAAGATTGGTCCTCTTATGGCACAAACTATAAATCTTGATATAGATATTTATGGTAAAGGTGGACATGGAGCTGAACCTCAAAACTGTATTGATACTATCCTTATAACTTCTAAACTCATAGAGGCATATCAAAGTATTGTATCAAGAAACATAACTCCTATTGAACCTATGGTACTTACTGTTGGTTCTATTCATGGAGGAAGTGCAAGAAATATAATACCTGAAAAAGTTTCTCTTCTTGGAACTATAAGAATATTTTCTAAATCAATGATGGCATTTATCAAAGAAAAACTTGAGAATATCAATAATGGATTTGAATTATCTTATGGGGTTAAAATAGATTTTAATTTTACTCCAGTATATTCTCCTCTCATCAATGATGAAAAACTTTATCATATATTCAGAGAAGCTGTAAAAGATAGTAATTTTGTTGAAGCTAAACCTGAAATGATAGCTGAAGATTTTTCATTCTATCTGGATAAAGTTCCAGGGTTATTTTTCTTCCTAGGTGTAAGAAATGAAGAAAAAGGATATATCTATCCACTTCATAATCCTAAATTTAATTTTGATGAGGAATCATTATTAAAAGGTGTTGAAACTTTCCAGAATATAGCTTATGCAATGAAAGCATTATAATTTTGTTATTAATTTGGATTTTAAAGAGCTATTATTTCTCAGTAATTACAGCAGTTAAAACTTTTTAACTGCTTAATTACTGAAATTTTATTAATTACACCACTCTTTCTAAATTTAAAATTTCTAAAGATTATTCTTTTTTTATTTTATTCTTCTTATAAAAACTATTTTCAATATCATTAAGTGTAGGTATTCCCAGTTTATTATTTTTCTTTAAGTATAGATATGTCTCTCTTAATCCCTCTTCCAGTGAATACTTATTCCTAAATCCTGTTTTCTCTATTTTAGATATATCTCCTATTAAGTTTTTATTTCTAAATGGAAACCAATCCCTTGCTTTCAAATTTTCTTTTTCTAAATCTACATTATATATTAATGGCTGTTTATCAGATATACTGCCACATTTTTTAATATAATCTTTAATACTAATGCTTTCATCACCAGAAATATTAAATATCTCATTAAAAAAATATGAGTTACCTAAAGATAAATTTATAACTTCACAAAGATCATCTATATATCCAAATTGAATTTTTTCTTCACCTTTATTTGGAACAAAAATAGGCATATTATTCTCAAGTCTTGCAAATATATAACTTTCTCTATCTAAATTATTTTCAGGTCCATAAATATAAAATGGTCTGAATATTGTATAAATAAACTTTAATTCTTTAGAATTTTCAATAGTTATTTTTTCACATAGATATTTATCTTCAGCATATTTACCCCATATTTCATTTGCACCATTACTGTCAGTTTCCCTTGCAGGAGAATTCTGCATTTCATTATAAATAGAAGCACTGCTTATTAAGATATATTGAGTATATCTTCCAGACATTATTTTTTGAATCAAAGATACCTGTTCTGCACTGTATGCTGATACATCAACTATATAGTCCACTTTTATATTTTCTAAACACTCTGTTAATTCTTTCTCTATATTTCTATCACATTTTAAAAGCTCTGCTTTTTCAGGGCTAGGTCTTCTATCTCTATTGAGAACATATACTTTGTATCCATTATTCAATAGAAACTCACATAATTTTTTTCCTACAAATTGATTGCCGCCCATTAATAAAATACTTTTCATAGTTGGTCTCCTTTTAGAATTACTCAATATATTTTATATGATAATTTATATATAAATAAATTACAAATTTTTTTATGCACATATTTTTATCAATTTCTATATTTATCTTTTTCATTTTCTAAAGTGCATATCATATAAAAGTTTATTATTAAGATAAAATCATCATTCAGTATATTTTTTATAAAATTAAAAATCCCATATTTTAATCTTATCTGTAAAAGAGGAACAACTTTTCACATAAAATTTTTTTAATTCTTTGAATTTTTTAGCTTCCAGAAAGTTCTATACGAACATTATCAGTATTTTTATTGTTATCTATTAATTTATTTTTGTAATTGGTATAATCTAGCTATCAAAAATGAGGGGGAGTTAAATATGAAAAAGATTTTTATAAGTATTCTTCTTCTATTATCTTGTTTTACTGCTTATGGAAAAGACAAAGTAGAAGAAATTATGAAAAAAGGAGTTATAAGAATTGGAACAACAGGAGATTACAAGCCGTTTACTTATCTCAATGGAGATAAATATGAAGGATATGATATTGAAGTAGCAAAGCTTATAGCAAAGGAATTAGGAGTAAAAATAGAATTTGTCCCTACTACTTGGAAAACTCTTATATCAGATTTAAATGAAGATAAATATGATATAGCTATGGGAGGAATAACAAGAACTGTCAAAAGACAGGTAGAAGCTCAAATGAGTAATCCTTATCTGATATTTGGTAAATGTTATCTAGTAAGAAAGGGAGAAAAAGAGAAATATAATTCTATTGAAGCAGTTAATAAACCAAGTGTCAAAGTTGGAGTAAATATTGGAGGAACTAATGAAATATTTGCTGATGAGCATCTTTCTAAAGCTACAATAATTCGTTATAAAAATAACTTAGATGTTCCAGTTGCTGTAGAAAAAGGAGAAGTTGATATTATGGTGACTGAAAATCCTGAAGCTATTACTTATGAAAAAATTAACCCTAAATTAGAAGGATCATTGACTGAATCTACTTTGACTAAAAGTCAAATGGGATATATGGTTCATAAAGATCAACAACATCTTTTAAATACAATTAATTTTATTTTAGCTGAATTAGAAGTTAGAGGGACTATTTCTGAACTTAAAAATCAATATTTAAAATAGCCTTTTTAAGAGAGAACTTGAGCATATAAGTTCTCTTTTTTTGTTGCTTTTATAAGTACTTTTCATATTAAATTTAATCCTTTAATTCTGAAGATAAACATATTTCTTCAAAAATATTAAAATAATATGATATAATAAACAAAAGAATGTCTATAGAATAGGAGAGTGTTGAATATGTTAAAAAAGCTTCTTGTTATAGCATTATTGATATCTCAAACAGCTTGTGGGAAAGTAGCTAGTTGGTATGGTAAAGGATTTGAAGGCAGAAATACTGCAAGTGGTTATCTATTTGATCCTAAGCAGTATACTTGTGCATCTAATGCACATGATTTTGGAACGGTGCTAAGGGTAACTAATAAGGAGAATAATAAGTCAGTTGTTGTAGTTGTAACTGATAGAGGGTCCTTTAAGAAAAAATATGGCCGTGATATTGATTTAAGTCATGCCGCTTTTAGAAAAATAGCCAATCCTAATGAAGGACTTATTAAAGTAAAAATAAAAGTTCTAAATGAAAAAAACACCTTCAAATATAAACATGGAAGTCCTGTTTTTAATGCCAGAGAATACAATAAATATGTTAAAAAATAAGAAAAGAACCAGAAGAAAATGTACCTGTTTTTGTCCTACTGTGTAGGATATAGGAGTACAATATACTTCTGGTTTTTAATATATTGAGAAAAATGCTAAGTAGAATGTTTATAGAAATAACGAGTTTTATTTTTTATTAAAATTTTATCGGACTTTAATTATTTTTCAATAATAACCAATATTTTTTTAAATATCCAGCTTATATTCTACAGATACTGTTACCCTATTTTCATCGTCTTTTCTGCTACTTGCACTGCTGCTTCCCTCACTGACCTGATACATCAAGTCAAGGGTAAGTCCATTATTATACTCTATACCTCCACCCATTCCATAATAAGAGCCATTCTGTGAACTTATATTATCATTTATAGATTTATACTTTGAATTACTGCTCTGAAAACTTCTTCCCCCTATATTATTTACAGCATATCCTAGATTAAGCTTTAAATAAGGTCGCCAATCATTTACCTGAGGTAATTTATATCTTCCTGCAATATACAATGGAATTGAATCCATATCCACTTCTTCTGAAGCTTCTTTCACATAAAATTTTCCACTTTGTTCTTGATCAAATATGCTGTCTCTGTCTCTTTTTAAACTATATCTATCCTGATAAGCCATTCCCACTCCCAGTTCAACATCAGATATAAGTTTGTCACTTCTTAGTTCTTTGGCTACTTCATGTCCTACATGTATAACCTCTGTTTTATCTTCAAAATCATGTTTTTTTAATTTTTCATTAAGAGTATCAATAAATTCATAATATTTTTTAATTACATTACTTCCTGATTGTCCTGCTTCTAGATTAGTATATTCTTCCAAGTCTCTTTTAATAAGAAGTTTTTCTCCTCCCAGAGCAATATCTACAGTTATTTCAGGTTCTGGAGATTCTTCTGCATTTTTTATTATTTCTCTTAATTTGTCTTCAGTTAGTTTTTCATCTACTGCTAAAAGTTTCTCCTCATTTTTCAGTAGAACTTTTTTTTCAATATTGCTTTCTTCATATTCTTCAATAGTTTCTTCCACAACTGTTATTTCTTCTTCAACCATTTTATTTTCTTTTATATTCTCATTCATTTTAATACTATTATCAGTTTTTCTTTCCATTATAACAGAAGTTTTTTCTTCAAGCATAGGTACTTCTTTTAATCCACTGGCAACAGCAGACAATGAAAAAAATAATATAAATAATATATTTTTCATAAAGCACCACCTCTTTATCATTTTTTAATATTATATTATAATTTTAACAGGTATAGAGATTTTTTTCAAAGATTTTTTCCCATAATTATATTTTTTTGAAATTATTTACCTTTAAACCATTCTATTTTCCTTTAAAATAAGATTAATCTTCTAAACTTTTTAGAAATAGGAAGTTTAAAATAATATTGTTAGTTTTGTGTTAACCATAACTCTATTTTCAAATGAATAATAATATTTTAAGGTATGATATAATATAAAAAAAGCCAAAGAGAAATCTCTGGTTTTTTAATTAATATATCTACTAATTTTTGAATTCATCTTTTAAAATAAGATAGAATATAATACAAAAAACAATGGAGGTAGAATTTTATGAAAAAATTTATTTTGGTTATAAATATATTTTTTATATTTATTTCACAATTAAAAGCTTCTGAGTTTCTAGAAAATGATGAAATAAAACATATATTTAAGGGTAAAAATATTAATGGAACTCTTGTTATCTATGATTTAAAAAAAGATGTTTTTATAGGTTATAATAGAGAAAGAGCTGAACAAGAGTTTTACCCTGCTTCAACTTTTAAAATTTTTAGTAGCTTAATAGGATTAGAAACTGAAAGTGTCATGAATGTTGATGAAGTTTTTTATAAGTATGATGGTAAAAAGGTTTTTCTTAAATCTTGGGCTAAAGATTCAAGTTTAAGATATGCAATAAAAGTATCTCAAGTTCCTGCTTATAAAGAATTAGCGAAAAAAATAGGTTTAAAATTAATGAAAGAAAATATTGAAAAATTAAATTATGGTAATAAAAATATTGGAACAAAAGTAGATTCTTTCTGGCTACATGGCCCTTTAAAAATTAGTGCATTTGAACAGATAGACTTATTAACTCTTTTAGCACAAAAAAAATTATCTTATAATATTAAGCATCAAGAGGAAATTTCTGATATTACAATTTTAGAAAAAGGTAAAGATTATGTATTACATGGCAAAACAGGCTGGGCAACTAATAATATAGAAATTCCAATAGGATGGTTTGTTGGCTGGTTGGAAACTTCTGATAATATTTTTATTTTTGCCACTAATATTGATAATTCCACTGCTGAACTTCTACCTAAAAGAGAAGAAATAGAAAGAGAAAGTTTTAAAAAACTAAATATTTTAAACTAATATTAGTGCAATTTGAAAGTAAAATCAATTCTTAATGCTTTGTGTATTGTAAAATATATTTGACTTCATCAGTAATGAAATTAAAAGATAACAAAAATGGAGGGTATATTATGGAGAATATTTATGATGAATTGATATGTCTATTTTTAAATGATGGATATGAGATTACTGACATGGTTGAATCTGGAATGGAAGCACATGGTAAAAATGAATTTGTATTCTCAATGATGAAAGATGGAGAATATTTTGAAGCAGTATTATATTTAGCAGATAATGATGCTGTTGTAAGTTATGATATACTTTCATCAGAATATCAGACAGATATATTTGTTGATAATCCTATAAATCAAGAAAAGACATCCCAATGGCATAATAAGTTGGCTACTGAAATCAAACGCTTAAAGTTAGAAAATTTTAAAATGTAATTCCTCTTCTGAACATAGGACAAATACAGACAGTCTAATGTATCAAGACCTGTAATGTAAGAGATTTGGAACAATCATATGAATGAGAAGAATATAATTTTTCCAATTTAATGAAAGATTTAGAATTACTAAAAGAAAAATTTGAACACTATCAAGTTAGAAAAAATATGATTCAAAAATTTTACTATTATACTGAAAATGTAAATGGATACTGGGATTCATTTACTATTAGTGTGAAAAAAATCGTGCCTATTTCTGTCCTGTATTTATTGAGCCATTTATCAATGCTTTATATCAAACTCTTGAAGATCTTCAGATAAAATTCTTGATGAAAATTAATACAGTTTTTGAACTTAAGGATAAATTTATTTTAAAATATAGGTAAAATTATTTTATCTTTTATTTCATAGACATTTTTTTAAAAAATTGATAAAGGAAACTTTCTACTAATGCTATTGCTATTACTAGTAAAAAATGTAATATTGCTGAACTACTTTTATAAACATATAATATAATTGCATAAAAACCTATAAATACAGCATTATTTATTAAACTTCCTAATAAATATAATAAAAAATAACCAAACTTATTCTCCTTATCATTAATAAAATAAATTACATATATTATAAAAAATATAAGAGACAATAAAAAACTTATACCAATAAAGTATATAAATATACTTTGAATTAAGGATATGCTAAAAATAAACATATTTATTGTTTCTTCATATTTTCTAAAATTGCATTTCTTAAAAAATGTATAAAGAAATCCACTGATTAATCCTGATCCTATTATAATAAAAATATTTTTTATTATAAGTTCTTTATCTAAAAAAAGCAAATGTATTATTCCAGATAACATATCAAGGGTATTTATACACAATATATTTACTCCCAAAAATAGAGAAAAATAGATAGAGTCATATTCTTCATCTTTTACAATTTTATAAAATAAAATTGCTACTATATATAAAGCCCATATTACTGGATTACTGCTAGTACTTATATTTGATTTATTAGATTCTTGTAAAAAAATAATTGCTATTGTATGAAGTATAGAAACTGTAAAAACAAATTTATTTATTACTACTTTATGCTTACTAAAATATTTATTTAAATATATTAACCCCAGAATTAACAAAATAACAAATAAAATAATTTCTTGTCCACTAGATAACACTTCTTCCCCCTTGATAAAAAGAAAAATGATACAACTCTTCTTTTCAGTTTTTAATTTTCTTTTTCTAGCTTATTCTATCATTTTGATGACATATTGTCAATTTTCTCCCTATATTTCATTCAATACTATTTTATTTATTCCAAGCTCTAAAATAATAACTCTAAAAAGCTTGAATATTATAGCATAGGGTAGGAAATATAAAAAATAGGGAAATTCCCTATTCTACAGTCATAATCTTACATTCTCTTTTCTTTACCCAATAAAATCAGATATTTGTTATATTTAATACTGAGCAAAGTAATTGCTCTCCCAGTTTGAGTTATTGGTCTATGTTACTTAAAGAATTACAAACCTAATAAAATATATCCATTAAATAGTCATTTCTAACCATTCATCCATTTCTTTGAAACCAAACTTTTTATAAACTGGTCTTCTTAATTTTGAGGCACCAAGCCAAACTTTTTCAATTCCTGCTTTTTGTATATCTTCTACCAGCCCGTTTAATAAAGATGTGACAATTCCTTATTTTAAGAACCATAACAAATCTATATTTCATTTTTCTTAAAAATATATTATAATTAACATTGAACTTAATAAATATTTGAGGAGAAAGAAATGAATATCAATAATATTATTATCTATTTAATGATATTTTTTATGTTAGTTGGTGCTGTTGACAGACTATTGGGAAACAGATTTGGTTATGGAAAGAAATTTGAAGAAGGAATCATGGCTATTGGAACACTTTCTCTGGCTATGTTAGGAATAATTTCTCTTTCTCCCTTGATAGCTTCAGCTTTAAAACCAGTTATTACACCACTGTATAAATTGGTAGGTGCTGATCCAGCAATGTTTGCTGGAACTATTTTAGCTAATGATATGGGTGGTTATTCATTAAGTGTAGAACTTGCTTTATCTCAGGAAGCTGGACTTTTTGGCGGATTATTTCTGGCTGCTACTATGGGAGCTACTCTTTCTTTTACTATTCCTGTTGCTATGGGAATAATAAATAAAGATGATGAAAAATATCTGTCTAAAGGTATTATGGCTGGTATTTCTACTATTCCTATTGGTTGTTTTTTTGGAGGATTGATAGCAGGTTTCAGCATTAAAATGCTTATACTTAATTTAATACCTACTATTATTTTTGCTTTTCTTATTTGCATAGCTCTTCTTAAGTATCCTAAAGCTGTATCAAAATCTTTTTCTATTTTTTCTAAAATTATTTTTATTGCTATAACAATAGGACTGGCATTACAAATAGTAGAAACACTTACTGGAAAAATATTGGTTCAAGGAATGATTCCTGCTCTTGAAGCAGTCAAAATAATATGTAAAATTGGAATGACTTTAGCAGGAGCTTTTCCAATGGTATATTTTATAACAAAGGTATTTAGAACTCCATTAATTAGATTAGGAAAATTATTTGGAATAAATGAAAATTCTACTGCTGGAATTATTGCTTGTCTTGCTCATAATATTCCTATGTATAATATATTAAAAGATATGGATGAAAGAGGGAAATTATTAAATATTGCTTTTTCTGTCAGTGGAGCTTTTGTTTTAGGAAGTCATCTTGGATTTACTGCTGGAGTTGGTACTGCTCTTGTGTTTCCTGTAATAGCTGCTAAGCTTATAGGTGGAATTTCAGCTATGTTTGTAGCAAACTTTATTTATAATAAGGAATTTAAGAATTCAAAAAAATTAAATTAATTAAAAAGCCAGCCTTTATTTTGATAATAACTCAAACTTGTGACTGGCTTTTTCATTTTTTCTCTAATCTTTCAATACATTACATTTCGCTATATTCAAATTTATTTTTTTATTTTTTTCTCTAATCTTTCAATTATTACATTATATCTTTGTGAAGGCATATATTCATTATATCTTAATTTTTTATATTGGCTCATAGCCTCTTTATATTTGTTTTTAGCTACTTCTTTGTTATTCTTATCTCTTATAAGCCTGTCACCATCTAATTCGCTTTGTACCCCTCTTAAAAGAATCCCATTCATATTTATTTTCCCTTTAATCATCTCTGTCATTTTAGAATCTTTTGATTTTTTTAAAGCTGAAGTATAAAGTTCATATGATTTATAATATCTAAATTGGTTAAACATTCTATTTCCTTCCTTTAAAAGCGATTCAGCTGTTGCTGCTTTTACAGGAGTTTTCTTTGGTGCAGGAGATTTTTCTGCCTCTATCTTTTCAATTATTTCAACATAAATAGGTTTTTGAGTATTTTCCAAAAAGATTGGAGCTATTCTTTCATATATTTCCATTGCTTCTTTTTTCATCTGCTGTCTTTTCTTATTTGTATTTGCTTTTTGAAGATACAATTCATCAGCTTTTAATTTTTCTTCATATGCAGAATTTAAAGTTTCAGCAGTTGCCAATTTGTATTTAACTTCATCTTTTAAGCTGTTGTCTTCTCTTAAATCTGAAGCAAGTACACTGGCAGATTTTAATTCATCTACAGCCTTTGAAAATTCTTGATTTTTAAGCATTATATCTGCTGTATTTGCACTCTGAGCCGTTTTCTCAGAAATATTAGCTTGATTTAAAAAATACTCTAAATCTTTTATACTTTCCTCGTATCTATTTCCTCTGAATTTACTTAATTCCATATATTTTTCAATACCAGCTTGATATTCTTCTGAAGCAGCTCTATATTTTCTTTCTGCCATAAATACATCACCAGATTTTTCTTTTTCTACAGCATAGCTATAGATTTTTTCCAGCTTCTGATATTGGAAAAGTTTTTTTCCACCAAATATGATTAATAACAGGATTACTGCAATTATTCCAAGTTTATATGTTTTTGTTCCTATTGAATTAAAGCATTTCTTTAATTTAACTAATCCACTTTCTGGTTCTGGGAGAAGAGGGGCAGGTCTGCTAATAAATATACCACACAATGTATGATTAGATAGATTCATATAGCAGTTTTTATTCATAACTTTTACAAGATTTCCTATCCATTGTCCTGCTCTTTGAGATTTTGCAGTCTCTCTTTCAATGTCATCTTCATCAAGATTTTCCCATGCTCCTTGAGTCAGAAGAAGTATCTTATCATTTGGAAGAAGTGTCATTGTCTTAGAAATATTAACAGCTATATTTTTATCAATACCAAATTTATGTGTAAATATATTTCTATCTTTTCTAAATCTTATCTCATCATACAGTATTTTCTCTGCTTCATACATAAGAAAAGCCAATGTACTGTCTTTACTCTTTTTTATTATATAATTATCTCTAAGCATCATAAATCTTGCATTTCCCACATTTGCAAATGTTACTTTTGAATAATCTGTAACTGCCATTGCAATAGAACAGCTGCTGTATTCTTCTGCCATGTCACTGTTGCTTATCTGCATCTCTCTATATCTTCTATGTACATAAAGAATCATTCTTTCTATTTTTTTTCTGTCTATAGTAGGATTTTCTATAAATGCTTCTATCAGTGTTTCTCCAATAAAAGGTGCTATCTTATGTTCAAAGACACCTCCATTATTCCCATCTACTATTATCCAGCATCCATATTCTTCTAATTCAATGTATGTAAGATAATCATTATTTACATTCTTATCCCCTCTGTCAGAAAGAAAAGATGTTACAAATATGCTCTGATACTTTCTTCCTGAAAGATTCAGCTGCATAGTTTTTTTCTCTTCATTTTCCTCTTTAATCTTTTCCCTATTCATTTAATAACCTCATTTTTTATTTTTTATTATATAAAATCTATTATCCCTTTAAATATTGAAAACTGATTTAAATTCATTACAGTCTCTTTATCTATTACAAGTTTTTCTCCTATATCTTCTTCAGCTTTTAATTCAACTTCATAATCTTTTATTGCTGCTATTCCATCTAATATATAATATTGTTTAATCAAATTTTTTTCATTATATTTTTCTAAAACTTTTTCTAATATTTTTTTCTCTTCTATGTTTTCTAATGTTTCTTCTTCAATTGCTTCATCAACTGGAGAAAAAGCTATAAAATATGCAGGTTTATTAAATATATCAAATCGTATCATTATCCTTTTTTATCTCCTCTATTTGATAATTGCAAGTGTAAGTTAGTAAATTTTTTATTTCAATATTTATTGTTTTTTCCATTTTTTTTAACAAATCATCTTCATCAAATATATATATTCCACTACCATTTAAATCAAAACTTCCTATTCTCTGATTCTCTGAAATATATGACAAAACTTTTTTTATATACTCTTGCCTATCAAATTTAGAACTTTCTTTTATTAAAAATTTTATTTGTTTCTCTTCTTTAGAGCTATCATCATATATTTCATATTGAACTGGAATATTAGCTAAAGGAAATAAGTTATAAAGAATTTTTTCTAGTCTCAAAGGACTTGATTTTTTTATTTCTTGATTGTATATTCCTAAAAATACATATGGAATCACATTAAATCTCTTTAACATTTCTTCTAATTTGGATTTATTATTAATAATTCTGCTCAATTCAAATACGAAATCTTTTAAACTTTCTTTTTTTAAATAGAAAAAAGTATCTTTTCTTAAAGCATCCCATTTTTTAATTATTTCATTGGAATTTCTAACTCTTATCACCTGCCACGCTTTATCGAGTTCATAACTTATTTCTTTAAAAATTTCATTTGTTTTTTCTAAAATTTTTTCTAATTCTCCATTTTTTTCTTCTAAATCTGTCAAAATAAAAAAATTCACTTTATCTTTCATAAATTCAAATGAAACATTTACTTTATTTTCTCTTATTTCGTTGTTTATTTTTTCTTCAATAATTACTTTATATTCTTTTGCTATATTTTGATTTTTAAAATATAAATTCACTATTTCCTCCCCTTATTTTTTTACATTGTAAGCCCCTGTGGTTACATTATAAGACTGAGAATTTATATTTATTGCCTTATCAACACGTTCATTAAGCATTCCATATTCATTTTTTTTAGAATTTTTTACACTTTCAGAATAAGTTTCTCCTACTTCTACTTCACAAATATCAGTCAATATTGTAATCTTATTTTGATTTTCAATACTTATATTATTTTTTGAATATACTTTTATATCATTTTTACATTCAATAATTTTATTTTTAAATACTTCTTTTGATAATTCAGCACTTTCTATATAATAATTCTCTCTATTGACTTTAAATTCAAAAGAATTTATTTCACTTCCAGGTTCTTTTTTTGTTGTATAGTTTCTTACATATGGATTTGTAAATCTTATACTTCCTATATTATTAATTGCCCAGGCCACATAACCTTCAAACTCTTCTGTTGTTGGAAAAGTTACAGCTACAATATCTCCAATTTCTGGTGTACAGAAATATCCTGTATTACTTTGAGAATAAGGGGTAGCATATGGAAAAGAAAATCTTTCTTCATTTTTATCCAATAAAATCCAATCATTTATATTTTTAACTATTCTTTTATTTTGAATTTTATTTTTAGAAGTTTTTTCTATTCCCTTAGAAAAATCTATATTGATTATAGCCACAGCATTTTTGTCTTTACTCTCAGGCAAATATACAACTTTTCCTTCAATTGTGCAGCCCTTTATATTTTCATTAGAAATATATTCATAAATATATTCTTCCTGTCTCAAAAAATATTCTCCCATGAACTTACCATCTCTGAGTACTAATTTCCCTCTTGTTATATATCCTATATTTTTATTTTCTTTACAGAGAATATCCCCTAAGTTATAAAAATCTACTGAAGTAGCTTCATAAAAAACATTATTCTCCTTATCTATTCCTTTTCCAAGATTTCCATTTTTTTTATTCCATTCTTTTTTTATATCAATATTTTTTGAAAATCCTAGAGTAATTCCACCATTATCACCATTAAATACTCCCATACCTAGATGAGACATTATTCTTAATAAAAATTCCCAGTCAGTTTCAAAATACTGAATTATAATTCCATTTCTTATTTTAGAAAAAAGTTTTTTATTCAAATTATCTTCTTCTTTTTCTTTATCACTATTATCTATTCCTACTATATTTATAATATTTGGATATTTCTTTAAAATACTTTTAATAATATCTATATATCTTATGTTTGGATTTTGATACACTCTATAATATTTTTCTCTATCCATTATTTCACTTTTCGATAAAGCTCTTAATTTAATATTTATATCCCCTGAATCTTCTTCAAATAATGATATATTTTGAATTATTCCTGAAAAATATATTCTTTCACTTAAGGAAAAAGCAAATAAAGTATCATTATTAAGCTTATTTATTAAGGTTTCTTTTGAATAAATAATCCATTCATTTTTAAATTCATTTTTCACTTTAATTTTTATTATAATTTCAGTATGTTTATTTTCATTAAAATTAATCTCTAAATTATTTATATTATAACCTTCTGGGCTAATCTCATTATTATTTAATATTAATTTTAAATCTGCTATTGAATAATTATTGTCAATTGTCATATTATCTCCTTTACTTTGTCATTAAATCATCCCACTCAGAATTTTTCACAAATATAGTTCCATTTTTTACACATTTTATTGTACTTTTATTTGTCAACAATCTTTCTCCTGCAATTTTATTTGTTTCACTTGTATTCGACCACTCTCCTGCTATCATACATTCACATTTTCCACTTTTAGTTTTTGCACATTTTGCAAATGGGATTATATTAGTTCCTACAATTTTATCTGAGGAAGTTCCTATTGTTTTTCCTTTTCCTCTTACCCAACCATTTTTAGTAGCTTTAAATATTGTTGTAGAATCTCCACTCTCAGTACATGCTAATTTACTTCCTGTTGTCATGATAATTTTATCTGCTGCTAAGTCCTCTACCCCTTTTCCATTTTTGGGAACTTTTACATTCAAAGTTAAAATTCCTCTTCGTATTCTGTCAAATGGTAAATTATTTTTTCCTTTTGTTTTATACTTACTGTCATAATTATACAAATATTCTATTGCTTTTGAGTTATACTCTTCTCCTAATAAATGTCCTATCTTTATGATTTTTTCTGTTTCTATTTCTCCATTTTTAATAATATAAAACTTATTTAAAATATCAGGATTATCTTCTAATTTTTCTACTATTAAATTATGTAAAAGATAAAATCCCCTTGCTCCATTATCTTCCATAATTTCTAGTGTTATTTCTTTATCCAATATGTAGCTTAAAAAATCTGCATTAATATATTTTTTTTCTTTTCCAGACTGTAAAGAAAAAGAATGTCCATTTATTATTTTTTCATAATAACTTTTCTCATCAGTTTCTTTTAAGGTATCATTATAAGCATCTTTTTTAGGTATAATATCTCTTGAATTTACATAATCTTCCATGTAACTTCTAAAAAAGCTTCCTATATAATTGTCATTAACAGCATTACTTTTAACAATATATTTTTTCCCATTACCTGTATTTTCATATAAAATATTTCCACTTTCAGAATCTATTAATGGAAAAAAAATAAATTCATTATTTTCTAATATTGTATAAAATTTTTCATTCTCATATTTTTTTCTTTCTTCTTCACCTTCAATATCTTTTAATAAATATATTTTAATTCCAGCTGCATTAAAAGCTTGATATAAATTATTATTATTCTTTTTATAAGTTTTCTGCATTTCTATATGTTCAAATAAATACCAGCTTAGTATATCACTAGTCATTGGAACTTTTTTGGTAACATTATGAGTAACTTCAACTTTTTTCCACTTTCTTGTAGTTTCATAACCTGATAATACTAATTCTTGTTTATATACTTCTGCACGAAAATGTCCTTCTTTTTCTAATGAATATTCTCCATCTTTTTCTATTATTTTAAAAGAATAAGATTCTTTTAAATCATATTTCATTCCTATATCCAATTCTTTATTAAAGAATCTTTTAAATAAGTTTATATTATATTGATCCTTAGTTGTTTTTTCAGGAGTTTTTATAGTTTGGATTATTTTATTTTTAATATCTGATCCATCTTTTACTATATATACAGTTTCGCCTTCTATACCATTTTCTAAGCTTAATTCTGACATCAAAACAATATAGTCTATTTTCTTTATTTTAATTTTTATTGGACTTGTTTCTGGAAAAATTTCTTTTAGAGTATTTTCATTAAATTTTAATCTAGAGTAATTTAAATTAATCTCTATTTTTTCTTGTAATATCTCAACGGCATTTTCAACTATATCTGGAGATCTAATTTCTTCTTTTAAATATTTACAAGAATTTTTTGTATAATTACATTGTTTTCTTTGCTCACAGTCAAATAAACCAACTTTACACATTTTAAGATATAATTTATCTATTTTTTCTTTATTGATCATATTTTCAATTATTGATATTGAAGCAGTTAGAGCAGAAAAAGCAGCCACAGTTAATATTGAGCTTCCTCCTGTAAAAACCCATGATAAAATAAATGGAATTATATTATCTTTTAAAAAATTTTGACAAAAGTCACTGACATCTTTTTCAAGTGTTACATATTTCTTTTTAAAAATATGTCCTATATCAAAAACATTAAATGCAAGTAATTCTGGTTCTATTGCTAAACTTCTTGTTTTAAAAGCTCTTGTAGAATGATTATATCTTAATCTAAACATTCCTGCTAACTCAGCTCCTATATTAAACCCTGTTACAATTACTTCATAATCTCTTAATTTTGTATCTGTTAAATATATTTTTTCAAGTATATATTTTTCTATAATATTCATAAATATAAGGTCTGAGTGATAATCTCCAGTTATTAATCTTTCTGAAATTTTTGAATTAAAATCAGAATTTTTAAAACATACAACTATTGCCTTTTTATTGTCATTTTTTAATATAGTCACACCAAATTCAAAATCATCAAATTTAAGTTCTTGTTTAAATTGGCAATTTATTAATTCTTTTTGAGTATTTTCCAATTTATTTATTAAATCTTCTAATTTCTTTTTTTCTTCTATACTGTTCATTTTATATTTATAATTTTCTTTTATTTCTTTTAGGGATAAATCTAATATATAAAATGTTACCACTGCCCTTTCATTAAATAATGTGAGAATATTTTCTTTAGTTACAGCATTTTCTAATAACTCATTTATTCTTCCAGATACAGCTTTTTTTACTATTTTTACTATTTCATCTGCAGCAGTATCTACATCATCAACTGATGATTTTATATAATCTTTCACTAAATTTATAATTATTGTTTTTTCATTTTTTTTTATATATTTTCCATTTTTTAGAGTACCTTTAACAGAATTAACAAGAGAATCAGATATTTGAAATTTTAAAAAACTTTGTCCAATTATTCTAGCACTTCCTTTTAATATTTCTTCATTATTCTTATCCATTGCTTTCAATAATTGGTTAATTTTTTCTTCTTTTGCTTTTGAAGATTTCATTTTTAATTCATTTTGCAATATTGTTTTATATTCTTTTTTCAATAGAACCATTTTCTTTTTAACATCTTCTGTTGCAGAATTTTTTAATCCTTTTATTATCTCTTTATAATGTTTAGAGAGTTTTTCTGCTATTTGACTGCTTTGATTTACTCCGTTTCGAGCTAGACTTTGTTCACAATTTTTTATTCCATTCATTGCTTCACTTATTTGACTTTTCTTTAAGGCTGTATTCCCCTGTAGAGCAAGTGGAAGAAAAATAGAAATCCAGTATAATGCAGTTAATCCTATTTCTATTCTCTCATTTACCAAATGCATTCTTTCATATACTTCTCTAGGTTGATATGAAACTTTTAAATCATAAATATTTTCTAGTTCGTTTGTTATGAATTCTTCTTCCTCTTGTTCTGTAATTTCTAATTTTTTATTATTTATATCAAATTTTTCTACTTTATATTTTTCTATTCCATCTTCATTAATTTTACCTAATTCATATCTTTCATAATAACCATCCTGATCTATAAATTCTGTAACTGCTTTTCTTTCTAATTTTATTTTTGCTTCAATTTCAAATATAAAATCAGAAAAATCAGTAGATATTTTATATCCATCTCCACCATACAACAGCTCCCATTCTTCTAAAAATTTTCCTTCATTATTTCCTAGTCTATACTTTTCATAATATTTCATCAATACTGTTGTATACTGCTTCTAATACTGGTTTACTTTTATCTTCACCTTCTCTTTCTCTATAAAATGCTCTGGTATCTGATATATTATCAACATCAGTTTTTATACTTTTTATCTCTTTATCTAAAAGTGAATAAATTGTATGATTTGTCACAATTTCTTTTCTATCAATTGTTTCTTTCTTTTTTATAATATTTGCAAATTCCATTTTTAAATTTGACAAGTTACATATTGCTAACAATTCTTTATCTGTTATATTCATTTTCAATAATAACCTCCCATATCAAATTCAATATCTGTTATCTTATTGTATTCTTTTTTCTTTTCTTCATCTAAGTGATTATTCAATATATATTTTGGTGAATATATTTTGCTATATAATAAAACTGTATAGTAAGACCATTTAAAAGGACTTTCATTTATAGTGCTTCTATTTATTTCATTTATATTGTTTGTAACTTCATTTTTTGTTAAAACATTTAATGTATTTAATATTTCTTTTCTCTTGTTATCTGAATCTTTAGCAGATATTTCATTATTTTCCCAACTTTTCCTGTTATTGATTAACATTTTTTTTATTTTATCTGAATTATTGAAACTATCATATAATCTTCTTATATCTATTACTTCTATATCCAAATCCACATATTCAAAAGTTCCTGTTTCCTTCATAAACTGAATAAATTCGTAAATTTGTTTCCTATACTGTTCCCTATCCTCATCATTTTCTACTCTTCCAAATATATAAATTCCACCTTTTATTGTTAATCTTACCCCTTCTTCTTTCCATACCTTTATTATATTTCCAAAGCTGTAGTCTTCAAGTACTCTATTAAATCTTATATCATATACTTGTAATACATTTTCTCCAAATAATTCTTTAAGTTTTTTTCCATAAAATTCTTCTGCTGATTCATTTATTTTTACTATTCCATAGGTATCTCCTACAAAACCTAATTTTTCTCCTAGTATTCCTTTTTTTACATTTACTGTTCCTGAATCTCTATAGTATTTGTCATGTTCCTTTACTGTTCCCACATATTTACTTGGATATATTTCTGCCTGATACCATATATCATCATCTCCATCTGATCTTCTTCCTATATATTTTATTTCAAATTCTTCTCCATATCTTTCTTCCTTACCACATGATATGAATGATAGCGCTATTGATAAAACAATTAATATTCTAAATAGTTTCTTCATCTTTCCTCCCTTTTGACTCTTAACTTTATAGGAAACTTTTTCATAGGTTCATATCAAAAAGTTTCCTATAATATTAAAATCTAACTACTCTATATTTTAAAATAATCAGTAGATATTTTATATCCATCTCCACCATACAACAGCTCCCATTCTTCTAAAAATTTTCCTTCATTATTTCCTAGTCTATACTTTTCATAATATTCAATACTGTTGTATACTGTTGAATATGCTTTTACTTCATTCTCTTTTTTTCTCATAAATACTCTTGGAAGTGCTTTACTTCCATCTGGATTTTCTGTATTTTTTCCCAACTCATCCAATCTTATACTTTCTATTTCTTTTTCTAAGAGTGAATAAATTGTATGATTTGTCACAATTTCTCCAGTTTTTTCATCAATATCTTTTATTAAATTTGCAAATTCCATTCTTAAATTACTTAGATTACATATTGCTAATAATTCTCTATCTGTTATTATATTTTGATTACTTTCAACCATTTTATCTCCTCTCTCTAATAATCTTCATAGGTAAATTGAATATCTTCTATTTTTTCAAATTTACTTATTTTTCTTGTATCTTCTAAATAATTTGATTTTATATATTTTTCTGAATATAAAGGTAATGATAATAAATTATTGTAGTAACTCCATTTTACAGAATTCTTTATATTTGTTTTATTTATTTCCTCTATTTTTATTCCTTGTTCTAATTTTAAAGGTAATTTTTTTATTAATTCTCTTCTTTTTATTCTAAATAAATCATGATCATTTTTATCTAATTTTTTCCCCATTATTATCAATTCTTGTTTTAATTCTTCATTTTCCTGAAATTCTTTACTTAAAACTCTATCATCTAAAACATTTATAGCTATTGCCACATATTCAAAAGTTCCTGTCTCTTTCATAAACTGAATAAATTCGTAAATTTGTTTCCTATACCGTTCTCTGTCCTCATCATTTTCTACTCTTCCAAATATGTAGATTCCACCTTTTATTATTAAAGCTGTTCTTTCTTCATCACTTACCTTTATTATATTTTCAAAGCTATAATCTTCTAATATTCTATTAAACCATATATCATATACTTGTAATACATTTTCTCCAAATAATTCTTTAAGTTTTTTTCCATAAAACTCTTCTGCTGATTCATTTATTTTTACTATTCCATAGGTATCTCCTACAAAGCCTAGCTTTTCTCCCAGTATTCCTTTTTTTACATTTACTGTTCCTGATCTTCTATAGTATTTGTCATGCTCTTTTACCGTTCCTATATATTTACTTGGATATATTTCTGCCTGATACCATATATCATCATCTCCATCTGATCTTCTTCCTATATATTTTATTTCAAATTCTTCTCCATATCTTTCTTACCACATGACATGAATGACAATACAAATAATAACAGTAAAAAATATTTTATCACTTTTTTCATAGTTTTACTGCCTGAAAAAGAATAGAGAGAATCCCCAGAATAATCAAAAAATGTCCTCTATTTGCTCCTTTTATAGAACAAATTTTTGGTTGTTTTCTATCATATTCTATATCTATTTCTTTTCCTATTTTATCACTAGAATTTACTAATCCGCCTTCTATTGTTTTTGCCTCTATTATTTCACCATCACATTCAAACTTTACTATATAATATCTATTAAATTTTGTTATTCCAATAATAGTTGCTTTATATGTTTCACCTTCCATTCTTGATTTTTTCATCATCATCCATACACCTACAGCTATTAATATAAACCCTGCCCCCATTTTTATTCCTCCTAAAATTAAAATACTGCTATTTCTCCTATTTTCATAGTTATTTCTACCCCTATAACTCCAAAATGATATTCCCAGAATAAATCCAGCTCCAAACCTATTGGTAAAAAGATTTCTTTAAGAAATTCAACTTTCTTTATATTTTCTTCACTTTTTATATAATTCAAATAAATTACAAGATTGGTATCTGAAGAAAGATTGTCATATATGATGGAATCTTTAAATATTTTTTTTATAGACTTTTTAAAAGCTTCTATCATATTAAGATGACAATACATATCATAGAGAATATCTACAACTATATGTTTTTCATATTCTTTAAATAATTTAAAAAGTTTTGTGCTCTCTTTTCCAAAACATCCTTTTTCTATATCTTTACGCATTTCTTTTACTATAATATCTTTTTTATTTTGCCCTAAGTATAAATCTATTTCGCCTAATAAATGAAATAATATATTAACAAGAGATTTTTTCAATTCTATCTCCATATCTTCAAAATCAGGGTATGTTATTATTTGAAATATATCATTAAATCTTATAAAAGGATTTATTTCAACTTTTACATCAGTAGTTTCTATTTCGCTTTGAATATTATTTATGTTGACCATATTAACTTCTATATATGGTGAAATAATCTCAGCTATTTCAAAATTTATATTTTCATTATTTTTCTCAATAAAACTTGTTAAAGGATACCATAAAAAATTATACTGATTCTCCATTATACCAATACTCCTCTGCAATTATATTCAGGAAAATACAATTGCAATTCAGATATTATAAAATCAAGAACTTCTCTAATGTATAAATCTTTTTTTAATATTTTAAAGTATAAATACATATTTGAATTTTTCCCTTTTAATTTAAATTCATCAATAAGAAATGGATTTAAGTCATCTGAAACTGTATATTTCTTTTCTCCATCTATTATTTCTACTTTTACTAAATCCATTCTTTTGCTTATATCATCAAAGCTGTTAACCATTCTTTTTATTTCCCCTAAGTTTCTTAATCTGATATCATTTTCCATTTTTATTTTATTGATAAAAGATGGATTTATTCTATTTGAAAATACTGGATATTTTAATTTGCTTTCATATATTCTTTCATCTGCTTCAGATATTTTTATAAACTCCCATTTCATTTCTCTGTTTTCATCTGTTATTATTCTAAACCCATTCAAGATTCTTTGAATATAGTATATATAGATTTCTTTATCAGGACATAAATATACATTATGATTATTATTAAAAAATAAAGTATGTTCATAGTGTATTCTATCTTTAGTTGGGTTTATTTCACCATTTCCAAGCATATTTATTTGTATAATATTCCATAATATGAGATAATCTTCTATCCAGTTTTTTTCCAGATTTTTTTTATCAATATTTATTATAAAAGCTCCATCATATTTCTTTAATTCTTCCAATAATTCCTTTTCAAATTCTGTTATTACTATTTTAAAAGCTTTGAAAATATATGGTGTGTTTAATGTCCTCCATTTTAAACCATTTAGTCCAAAAACATCATATATCTCTTTTATCTTTTTATTATAGCTGTTATCTCTTTCTATTTTAAAAGTAAATGCATATTCTTTATCATTCAGTTTTCCAATACCACTGAAAGTTGTATTTAAAATTGCTTCAATATTTTCTTTATCTAAATCTAATAATATTTTTTTATAAACCTTATCTTCACTATTTAATACTTCCAGCAGTGACCTTTCTATCATATCTGAAAGTATAATAGGAGAAAAATTTTCTTCATACAAATAAAAATCATTTTTAGGAACTATCATATTTATAATGCTTATATTATTTTCTTGTGATATAGCTGAATCTAATATTTTACTTTCAAAATTCTCCATTCTTTCTTCTAAATCATTAACTAAAAATTCAAAAGTCTTTAAAGAGGTTTTTCTAAAGAGCATCCTATCATCTTCAACTAAGTTTTTAAGTTCATTTTCTATAATCTTTTTTATATGTTTCATTTTCCACCTCTATAATTATTCTCATTTTTTAAAATTATAGAAACTTTCCATTTTAATTTGAAAAACTTTTATAATTTCAAATTACACTGTATAAGAGGTGAAAAAACCTCTTATACAGTATTATTTTATTTCTTTAGACACGAACTTAATATTTTTAAATATTCTTCATACTGTCTATCTGCAAATTCTTTCTGTCCTTCTGGTATATAGTTTGTTATTAATATTTCATATTGATCTGTTACTATAGAATTAGCCATTGCTATTACATCAAAAATTTTTTTATCTTTAAAATATGTATTTTGATATTCTTTTGAAGATACTCCAAAATATTTTTCTGATTTTTTATCTTCCCTAATGTATTTATATCCATCTATATCATCAGCAAGCTTTAAAATATAATCCCTTCTTCTTGCTATTACTTTTTTACTAAAATTATCATTATCTTCTATTATTATCTGTCTTCTAAAACCTGCTTTTTTTTCATCAAAAGTTATCATTATGTATGAAGAAGTCTCATTAGTATTTTTAGCAGTTTTTATCTCTACAAATTTATGTGTATTATCAAATTCTCTTTTTATTTTTTTCACATCAAATATTTGATCTACTTCCAATGGTTTTTTAAATACTTTTTTTGGTCTTTCCTTTACTTTCATTGAAGGATCTATTGCCTCTTTTATTAATTCTAATGTTTTTTCATACTCTTCTTCTGTTCCAGTATAAACTATTGAAAACTTCACTTTTTCAAAGAAAAAATCTTCTTCTTTCTTAGTTTCAGTTTCAGTATGCTTTATAAATTCTTTTGAAGCTTGTCCCAAGTATTTAATACTTAAATGATTATTTCCTATAAAATTAAAATTTCCATTTAGTGCTATTTTATGAAATCTTCTTTCTGCTGTTTCAGAATTATCTCCTTTTTTATAGTTTGAAATATCAATAGTAACATCATCTTCTCTATTAATAAATCGCATATAGTAGTTTTCTTTCTTTTCTTCATCAACTAACTCCCATTCTGAAAATACTTTTTTTATTCTTTCAGCATTAAATATATAATTATCTTCAAATGAATATGAGACTATTTGAATTATTAAAAGTAGAATTATAGTTATTATTTTTTTCATCAGGTTCTCCATTTTACTTTTTTAAACATGAACTTAATATTTTTAAATATTCTTCATATTGTTTATCTGCAAATTCTTTCTGTCCCTCTGGTATATAATTTATTATCAATATTTCATATTGGTCTGTCACTATAACATTTGCCATTGCCACTACATCAAAAAGTTTTGCATCTTTGAAATGTGTATTTTGATATTCCCTTGAAGATACTCCAAAATATTTTTCTGATTTTTTATCTTCCCTAATGTATTTATATCCATCTATATCATCAGCAAGCTTTAAATTATAATCTCTTCTTCTTGTTATTACTTCTTTACTGAAATTATTAGTACTTTCTATTATTATTTGCCTTCTAAAGCCTGCTTTTTTTTCATCCAAAAGTAGCATTATTCCAGAGGGATCTACATTTTTTTCTAATTCTACATATTTATGTGTATTATCAAATTCTCTTTTTAATTTCTTTACATCAAATATTTGATCTACTTTTAATGATTTTTTAAATATTTTTTTTGGTCTTTCTTTTACTTTTATTGATGGGTCTATTGCTTCTTTTACTAGTTCTAATGTTTCTTTATAGTCTTCTTCTGAATCTGTTAAATATATTGCAAATTTTACTTTTTCAAAGAAAAAATTTTCTTTCTTTTCAATTCCAGTTTCGCTATATTTTATATATTCTTTTGAAGTAATTCCTAAATATCCTACACTTAAAAGCCCATTTCCATTAAATACATAGTCATCTTCTAAGGATGATTTATGAAATCTTCTTTCTGCTGTTTCAGAATTATCTCCTTTTTTATAATTTGAAATATCTATTGTTACATCTTTTTCTCTATTTATAAATCGCATATAGTAGTTTTCTTTCTTTTCTTCATCAACAAACTCCCATTCTGAAAATACTTTTTTTATTCTTTCAGCATTAAATATATAATTATCTTTAAAAGAATATGTAGCTATTTGAATTACTAAAAATAGAATTACATATATTATTCGCTTCATAAATCCTCCTTTTTAATTTTCTTTTTTCTTCTCTAATTCTGAAAATTTCTTCATTATATTCCCTATACCACCAGTTATTTTATCACCAAATTTTTCTTTATTTACCTCCATTGTTACATCATTTATTCCTCTGTTATATTTTTCTTTTAGGGTAAATACATATGTTCCTTCTCCTTTTTCTATATCAAAACTTTCACTATAGCTGTCTATATACATACTTGGAATTTCATATACAAGACTCTGAATTTCTGAAAGCACTATTTCAATTTTTACATCTTTATAGTCTTTAAATTCCTCTTCTACACCATTATAAGTTGGTGGTGTAAAATTTTCAGATTTTTTATATGTAAGAGCCCACTTTTTTAATTTATTACAATTTTCAGCACTTTTCCCTAAATCTAATTTTTTCCAATTTTGTGTATCTTTTTTAATCGCTCCCATCATTTCTATTCCTTGAAAGACATCTTTAAATTTCCATTTTGCTTTCAGACTTTCTTCATAACTCTTGTAGTCTGAAGAACTTGAAGGAATTAATCCAGTTACATTTCCTGTATTGGTAAATATTCCCAAAAGAGTCATCTCATCTGCTGCTGCTATTATTCTTCCTTTAACTGTAATAGAAAAGCCCATTTCTTCCTTTACCAGTGATGTAGGAGTAGCATATCCCCCACTTTGTGCAAGTTCTTTTCCAATATTAATAATAGATTTATCAAACTCATTATTTTTTAAATCTTTTCCAATTTTTATACTATTGAGCTGAATATTTATTATCTCTTTTTCTGATAATTGTATCAAGTCACCATCATCTACTACAGTTTGAATCTCCCCATTTTCACTTTGAAAATTATGCTTTTTTTTAATTTTTTCACCTATTTTTATTGAAGCTCTCATAAAATCTCCTCCCTCATATTAGTGTCTTCCATCAAAGAAACTTATAGTAGTTATATCCTCCTCAAATGAGAAATATTTTCTTTTTCCCACATATGTCTGATTATTTTCTCTTTTTACTCCTGTTACATAAAATCCCCAGAAATTAGCATCTGTATAGGCAAAAAACTTAGTTTCTCCATTCAGTATACTGTCAAGCTCCTCCTGCCCAAAGTGTCCATCAAGCATTTCAAGAACTTCCAATTCATCTATCTCCCTATAGTCTTCTGATTTATTTATATATGTAAAATATTTTTTTATTTCCTGTTCCTTATTTTTCAGATGTAAAGGTAATATTTCAGTAGAAGATATTTTCTTTATATATCCAGCACTTGATCCTGCCTGTTCCCCTGTTCTCAATATCTCTACCTCTTCTCCTGTATATTTTGTTCCATGAAGTGAATATGGCACTATTGGTATATCATTCTTTACAGATACTTTTATATTTCCTATTTTACTTGAATTCAGATATCTGATTGCTCCATCTAAACAGCTTATTTTCAACTGCTGCTCATCTTCTTCCATATTTCTTCTGAAGTCTATCATTTTACCTGGAACAAATTCCTTTAATATGTCATTAAAAAGATTTACCTTACAAGTCTGTCCACTTAATTTTATCAGTGAATAGTCAAATATTATTCCAGTTTCATAATATGATGTGAGAAATCTTCTGAATATTTCATATATATCACCTTTTATCAGCTTCACTATCTCACTTTTATTTATTATTATATTAGGAAATACAGTTATATTTCTAATATACCCTCCATCATACACATTTAAATTCCAGCTTGGAAGATATGTTGAAGCTAGATCGCTGTTTTCATATCTCACACTGTCAAATTTTGTTCTTATTATTGTACTTCTTTTAAAAAGCTCCCTTTTCAAAAGTTCTGCTATTTCCCACATAAAGAAAAAATTATTCTTTACCTTTGAGTATACATCACTTGCTTTATTTTCAAATTCTCCAAATTTTGTAGGTATGATTTTTTCAGCTTTCTCATATTCCTCTTCCAGTATTTCATATATTTTTTTAACTCCCTTTTCATCTACATCTCTGTATATAAGCTCACCGATATTAGGAATAAGATCATTTATACCTACAGTATCCTTTTTATTTGTATAATGTTGAGAAAGCAGTATTTTAAGATACTGCATTATTCTGTAAGTAATATTATTTCCACCAAAGCTTTCCTCACTGTTTTCAAAGGTAGTTTTTATATCAATATCATAATTTATTTCTTCAGAGTTTATTTTAAATACACATGAGGCCAGATCAGTAGTTCCACCACCACAATCTATTATGAGAGCTTTATATTCTTCATTGTCCTCAAATTTTCCTTTTCCTATTATTCTTTCAATGGAGTTATAGAGAACTGCAACTCCTTCATCTAAAGCATTTTCTTCAATAATCTTGTAGTCAGGAAGAATTTCCTTAAACATATTCAGAAATTCACTCTTTAATTTTACTGGTGTAGTTATATGAATATTTCTAAATCTGCATTTAAAAAGAGATTCAGCTCTATCAACAATATAGTCTATATATGCCTTAATGATTTTCTTTCTCTCTATATATCTGATATCTCCATTTTCATCAACTATTCTCTCTTTTTCATCTATAGATTTTACCCAGTTTTTTATTCCGTAAAATACACTTCCTTTTAGATTATAGTTGCTGTTTTTTAGTTTCTCCTCCACCTCATATCCAAAGGCATATTTTATATTATCCTCATCAAAGCAGTTTTTTACATATACCACTGTTGGTATGACATTTGCATACTCTTCCTCATTTTTAGGAAATTTTACATAATTAATTTTATCCAAGAACATATGTCCGCTGAGTATCTTATGTTGTGGAAGATTTTTTATATAATACTTATCCAGATATACTCCAGCTGTTGTGTTAGCAGTTCCAAAATCTATACACAGAGGAGTATCTGTAATTTCCAGATCTAAAAAATGGAAACTATCCAGTGGAATCTGATAGTAGTTTAAAGACATAGGCATACTGCCTTCATTTTTTTCTTTGTAATAAGCATTGAATAAAAATTTCTCATCACTTCTGTTGAAAAAAATCAAAGAGTAGTTTTGATTCTTTAAGTTTTCCAATCTTAATAGTTTTTCATCACTTCTTATGAAGAAAGAGTTTCTTTCACTCTTGTTTCTTGAAAGTTGAAAAATTCCGCACAGATAACTGTTTCCATTCATCAGAAAAATATTATTATCTGAAATATGTTCTGGAATAGTGATTTTATAGTCATCTTCGTCACTCAAGGGCATATCCTTGTATATTACCACTTTGTGAGGTATTTTAATATTATTTGAATCATTGAGCTTAAACCCCAGCCTTGTATCAAAAAGCTCCTGAAGTCTTTCTATTCCTTTTTCCTTATATGAATCTATTCCATATACTTTCTCTCTGCTTCTATATTTCAATATTATATTTATAAGTTCACTTCTATTTAGATTTTCTCTAAAACCTTCTATAAGTTTTTCATCCACACATATTTTATGCAGATCATAATATGTCTTTCTTTTTAATTCATCATAGATATAGTACTGTTTCATCATTCTCTCCTGATTGTCTTGATAGCACTCATTAACTCATTTGTGCTTTTAAATCTCTTTTCTTTTTTATCAGCCAGTCCGATTTTAAATATCTCATTATTTTCTATATGATTATAATAGTTCTGATTGCTTAGAAGCCAGTAATATACTGCAGTAATACTGTAAATATCATCCTGAACAGCTCTTTTTGACCCTTGAATAAGTATCTCAGGTGATGAAAATCCCTTGCTTCCCTGAATATATATACTCTCTTCTCCTCTGAAAGATACTGCTCCAAAATCTATAAGATATGTTTTTTCTCCATCATATATTATATTTCCGGGTTTTATATCACAATGTACAACACCAAGTTTATGAAGTTTTCCTGCTGTCTCACATATACTGCATATTATTTTTTCTATTTCCTCTGCAGAAATTCTTTTACTTTTAACATATACCTGCAGATTTTGACCTTTGATATAGGACAAGTGGAGAAAATTATCTCCACTGTCTATATATTTAGGTATCTCCTCTATATTCAGAAGATTTAAAACCTGTTTTTCCAATTGGAACTGTTCCTTTATTTTCTGATATTTATCTTGAAAAATTAAATATTTAGGATTTATCAATTTTAATATGCTTTTCTCTCCAGTTTCCTTTGTTATTAAGTATGTAATAAATTGTTCTCCATTTCTTAGAAGAACGGAATCCAGTTGCTTTCTTTCCAAGCTGCTTTCTCCTTTTTCATAACCTCTTCCATAAGTTTGTCATAGTTCTCTTTTTCAAAGTATTTATTACCTTCCAGCTTCTTATACTTTTCTATAGCCTCTTTATAGATTTTTCTAGATTCCTTATACTTTTTATTGCTGAAAAGAGTATCCCCTGTAGTTTCCAGTTTCTTAGTTTCAAGCATATTCTTCATAGTATCTATTTTTCCCTTTAAGTATTCCTGCTGTACTGCATTATTTGTATCAGCAGCTATTCCATAAGCTTCCTGATACTTTTCATATGCTAATTGATATTTTTCATTTTTGAAGAAAAGATCTGCTTCTGTCTGCATAGCATCAGCCATCTTCTGATTATCTTTCAGCTGAACTGAGATATCCTGTGATTTCTTGATTATAGATAAAGCTCTTTCATACTCTCCGCTGTCTGCATAAGCTTTCGCTTCATTCAAATATGCTCTGCTTTCTTGGATCAGAGTTTTTCTCATTTCATCTAATCTCAAGATTTTTTCAGTAACCTCCATTCTTCTTGCTTCATCTCTTAATTCTCCATATATTCCCTTAGCCATTTCAAGATATACTATAGCTCCATTTATATCTCTTGTTTCCATTTCATAGGCTCTTTTCTCATACATAAGTGCTGTATCATATTTTCTGTTTCTTACTTTTGCCAGACGTTCTGCTTTTTCTGTTACCTCTGCCAGAAGGTCTATTTTATTGTATTTCAAGAATATTATTTTAGCTTCAAGATAATTTCTTATAGCTCCTTCTACATCATTATCCTGTACCATCATATCAGCTTCTATTTTCATATCATATGCTACAGCAAGAGCTTTGCTTGCCATTACAGACTCATCTAATTTTTTAGATATCTCATCTATCTTATTATATTTTAAATCTTTCAGCTGAGGTATTTTACCTTTTCCCTCTTTATATTTTTCCTCTGCTTCTAAAAAATTATTGCTGTTATACAGCTTGTCTCCTTCATTCAGATCTTCAAGTATACTCTGGAGGAATCCTATCTGCTCTATCTTTTTATCCACAAGAAGTATCTGTTTTCCAAGATTTATATTAGTTATTTTAGGAGAAAAGATAGTCCTATATACAATATTTGCTTCTTTTGGACTTATTTCAAGAGCATTATATTCATTTTTACTCAGCTCAAAGGAATTTAATGCTTTTTCAAAATCTCCCTCAGCAACTGCTTTTAAACCTTCCTCTTCATAGGTATATGCTCTCTCATATGTTATATCTCTTGTTCTTTTCAAGCTGTATCCTCTGTATAACAGGAATCCTATAATAAAGATAATGAAGAGAATTATGAGATATTTTACATAGTTAAATTTAAATTTTTTCTTTCCAGATGGTGAAACCTCATTGATGAATATTCCAGCCAGTGTATAATTTGGAACATTATTGCTGCTGTTTTCCTTGATTCTGTCTTCTAAGGAAGCTACCCACTTTCCTACACTGTCAGTTTTTGAAAGTTCAACCTCTATTTCAGATTCATCCAGATTCTCCCATGCTCCATGTGACATAAGAAGTATTCTGTCACCATCATATAACTGAATTTTTTTTGATATTTCAGGACTGATTCCATCTGTTTCACCCATGTTCTGTGTAAGCTTATTCCTCTGACCATGAAATCTTATTTCTTTATAGTCCAGTTGATTAGCCTCGTAAACCAGATGTGCTATTGAGTCATCTCTTGTTTTTTCCCTCACAATATCATCTCTGATAAGATATAATCTTGCATTCCCTACTGCTCCATATATCATAGATGTATAATCTGTAAGAAATATTGCTATTGAAGCACTCATAGCTCTTTTCTCTCTGCTTCTTTCTCTTATTTCCTCCAATTTTCTATGAGCTTTTAAAATAAGTTTTTTTAAATATCTTCTTGAAAACTTAGGTTTCTCCAGAAATTGAGCTATTATGCTTTCAGAAATTATCTTTGCCGCCTCTTCTCCCCCTCTTTCCTCATCAAATCCATCTGCCACTATCCAGCAGCCGAAATCATTTAATTCAGAATATGCAAAATAGTCACAGTTCACTGGCTGCTTTCCTATTCTGGAAACAAAAGAGGTTATAAATTTACTCTCTGCCTTTCTTCCACTCATTGCAATTTCAGGGCTTTTTGCTTCAGCATCATTTGATTTTCCTGTTGGAACAAGAGATTTAGCTCTGTTTATATTGGTCTTTACCCTTTTTGCATCTCTTAAAATATTATTCATATTTTTCCCCTACTCTTTATCTATTTTCCAATCAAATTCTTCTCCACATAATGCAACAAATACAAATTTTGAAGTTCCCATTTCTATTACATCAAATGAAGAAAGTTTCATTGGAGCATATACTGCCTCTCCCTGTACATAAACAATTCCATTTCCATCTCCTGGAGTTATTACAAATTCTCTATTTTTAGGGTTATAAGCTATGATTGCATGATTTTTTCTTGATATGTTGTTATCTCCCTCTAGGGAGATATCCATTTCAGGAGCTCTTCCTATGAAGTTCTTTTCTGATTTAAGTTTGAAATCCTTTCCCTTTTCATAACCATTGAAACATACCAGCCATCCTACAACTGGGTCTACAGCTAATTCATTTGCCCAGTAGGCAACAGTTTTATCATCTTCAACATCTACCTGGTCCATAGGTATTTCTTCTCTTACAGCTATATCTTCAAGTCTGTCAGTATTATTGCAATATGGACACTCCTTATACCTAGCTGCATTATATACATGTCCGTTTTCACATCTTTCTAATTTCATCATATTCTCTTTCCTCCAATTTTTTTATTTTCATTGATATTTATTTTACAAGCAGAGCCACTGTTGATATATATATGATATCTCCACTCTGCACTTTTACTGGTGCATTCCCTATTTTTATTTTTCTGTTATCTGCATATCTTTGTATTCCTGTGCCATTTAATGAGCCTAAATCTTCCACAAACCACCCATTGTCACTTTTATTTAATATTGCATGTCTTTTGCTTATCAATGAAGAATATGCAGTTTCTCCAAGATTTATATCCACTCTCATTCTTGCACTTTTTCCAATTATCATAGAATTAGCCTTTCCAACTGGCCATGTTTTAATGTCATATCCTTCTTCATTTTTAAGTATGACATGAGTTATATTGTTTCTTGACTGTTCTCTTTTATCCTCTATGCTTTTTACAATTCTTGAATCCCTTACAAACTGAGATTTTTCATACATAATCAAATCTCTTTTCAACTTCCAGCTGTAATAAAAAAGATCAGCTATAACAAATCCCATTATCATCATTGAAATTATTATCAGTATCTCCTTTGAAAAATGGAAATAATAAACTAATCCAAATGAAGCTATAAGAACTATTCCCCAGAAAATATAATTTACTTTTCTCTCTTTTATCTCACTTTTCCGCATTTCTTTCTTTTGATATTTTTTTATTTCTCTCTTTAATTTCCAATTCTTTAAAAATTTCATTTTTTCTTCCTCCCATTAACTGAAAAAAAAGATTCAAACATATTGTTTGTCTGTTCTTTCATTTTGCTATCCCCTTTTTCTGCTGATTTTCTCTCTGGATCGAAAAATTTTCCAAACATACTATTCATTCCCTCTTTGGTAAATTTTTCATAGATATCTCCATATCCCTCCTGCTCACTTTTTGATTTAGTTTTCTTATTTTTTCCATATCCATTTTTTGATTCTGCCATTTTGTCATATTCATTTCTTTTTTCATCATCACTAAGAATAGTATATGCATCATTTATTTCTCTAAATCTTTTTTCAGCCTCTGCCTTTTCTTTTTCAGATGCATTTACCATTCTATCTGGATGATATTTTTTAGCCAGTTCTCTATATTTCTTTTTTATTTCATCTTTTCCAGAATTAATATTTACCCCAAGTATTTCATACAAACTTTTCATTCCATCACTCCACCATCATCAGATTTTTCTTTTTAATATTATTGTTTTTTATAAATCTGCTGTTTTTCATATTGTTATATATTTCTCTAAGACACTCATATATTTTCTGATTATCTCCCTGAGAGCAGTCTTCCCTTATTTTTCTCTTTATATATGAATTAAGCAGATCTCTGGATACATAATCATTCAATGCCATACTGCAGAAAACTTCATCTAGAGTTTCCATCTCTTTTTCATCAAATATTCTTTCAGCATACATCTTTAAAAGTTTGGCAGAAAAAGAATTCCCTGAAGCTGTACTTGTAATCTTATATATTTCATTTACAATATTGTATTCTTTATCTATTCCTGTAAAAATTGAAGGATTTCTTATTTCAGCTCCTTCTCTTCTTTTAATTCTTACCAGTTCCATTTCATTATTCTGACATTTATAATTGCTTACAAACTGTATTTCCATAGAATATTTTTCATATTTTCCTTTCTCCACCTCTGCTGGAGGAAGGAATTTTATCTTTAACATATAATCTCCATCTTCTATGGGAATTTCTATTTTCAATTTTTCCTTTATCTTGTAATAAAATTTATTGTATTTGATAACCCCTGGTGTAATATATAAAATTTCATTTTCTGTATAAGTTTCAATACCACAAATAACCCCATCAGAATATTTATCATATGATAAAGAATAATATTCGTATGGAGTTTCCCTCATGTTGTCTAAAACTTCTTTATCCAGTATATTCCCTCGTCTGAATATAGGAATTTTATTTTCTATTGTTATCAAAATTCTTCCCCCTTGATTTTATGTTCTCTTTATTCTTCCAACTAATTCATTAATTGAAAGAATAAAGAGTTGGAGAAAAATAATTTTCCTCCAACTGCAATATGGCTGATATTATTCTTCAGCTGCGTAACCACCTTCGATAGTTACAGTTTCTATTTTTTCTTTCTTTTGTTTAAAAATAGCTTTAAACTCTCCTACTCCCCCTTTATCATTATAGTCTTCACTATAATCAAGGATAAAAGCATTTGGTAAATCTATTTTTCTAACTACTACACTTCCAGAAATAACTTCCAAAGTAAGTTCTCTGTAAGCGTCTGAGCTTTCAGCAGGTATCAATGACCATTTAGCCATTTTTTTAGTATCATCTGCCTCTTCCCCATTTACAGGAGTTATTATTTTTCCATTTACTTCTAATATGACCCCCAAGTCACTAGCTCTTGCGTTTGAATCATCTGGAGTATCAGAAAGATATTTAACAGTAGTAATATTATCCATTCCTAAATTGATCTCCTCATTTTTCCCTTTGATTTTAAGATTGAATCCCATGTAATCATCTCCTTTTTATTTTGATTAGGTCTCCCTAATTTTTAGTTATCTCAAATGTAATTCTTTATACCTTCATTGAAATTAATATATAAATAATAACTGCATTTTTTTATTTTGATTAAATGTCTCTAATTTTTAGTTATTTCAAGTGTAAGATTTTTTACATCTCCATTAAAATTAATATGTAAGTGGCAGTTATCTCCCTCTATATTTACTGATATGTCATCTCCAGGCTGAAGTATAGAATTTACACATTCCTGATTTGAAAGCCATCTATTTTTCTGACTTGTTGGTTTGTTGCTGAAAAAATCTTTTATTTTATCCTCTTTAAAATCTGTTGTAAGGAATCTCAATACTCTTTCTATATATGTAGTTGCCACAGTCTTATACATAGGTTCAAATACCCCATCTTCATTAGTTGCTAAAGTTCTTGCCTTGTATACTGTGATATTATTTATAAGTCTTCCTCCATGCTGTACATTATCTGAAGAAAATATAAATCCAAAATTATTTCTGTTAATGCTGTCTTTAGTTGCAATAGTATATCCAGTTATTTCTTTTGACATACTTGTAACTATCTTAAAGCTGTTGTCTTTTTCTTCTATGTTTATTCTTACTCCTGGTTCTTTCAAGTCAGTCTTTTTAAATCTCTTTCTCAAATAGTCTGGACACTGCTGAGCTGCTGTTATTCCTGCTGCTACATAAGAGCTTTCTATGTATACTCCTTCTATCCAGAATTTAACTAGTTCATTTTTATCAAATTCTGCCAAGTTAGATTCTTCTGCTTTAAGTTTATAATCCAGTATTACACTTGACTTCTCTTTCGGTATTATAGTAAAGTTAGGAACACAAGGAATTAAATATTGAGAAAAATCTCTATATTGAAGATTTTTAGTTTTCTCTACATACTTTCCTATTCCAGTAGTTGCCAGATTATTAAATGTAGTCTCATCAGTTCCTATCACACTGAAAAAGCTTGTAATTTTATATTGAGCAAGTATAGACATAAGCACCTGAAGGTTTTCATTTGTGTTGACACTCTTTTTCTGTACTTTGGTAGTTCCTTTAAATCTCTGTCTGATATTTTTGCTGTCATCAATTTCATCCAGATTGATGCTTGGAATAATTGCATACCAGATAGTATTTTCAAAATCATTTTTCTGATTGACAGTATTTAAGTATAGTTCCAATGCCTGTTTATTTTCACCTTTTAAAAGCATTTCAAGTTTATTGTTTACTACTAAAAGAGTGGGCTTCATTCCATTAAGATCTTTATCATACTGTTCAAAGAATACTTTTACTCCTAATAATTTTTCCATAAGAGGTTTTATTGTCTTTATAAAATCTTCCTGTGCTTCCTTGTAGAATGTTAAATACTGATTATAATTTTTTACTTCTCTTTCTACATCTATTTCTTCTATTACTGTAGGAAGAGGAACAAAAGTTCTCACTACTAAATTTTTTACATAATCATTTGGCTCTTCATTGACTTCTTCAAAATCTTCTTCAAAATATTGAGCTAGAAGTTGATTATGCTGATTAGATGCCACAGTTAATGCTGTACTCTTTTTTGATTTTTCTTCAATTATTTTAAGTTCCCCATGCTCATCCATAGTAAGCATTCCAATTTTTATTTCCTCTGCTTTTCCGCCATTTTCACTCTGTCCTATCAATACTCTTGTTTTAATATCTTCAATAGCCAGAGGGAGCATTCCAAGAATGTTGTTATAACTTTCCCCTGCTTTAGAAAATGCTATATTTAATTTATCTGCATATTCAAGCTTTGTTGGATCCTCTTCTTCTAATGATTCATATTTATCATGAAGATAAGCTATTTCCTTTCTTAACTGCTTTATATCATCCATTACTTTTTTAGGAGAAAGCATATTTAAAATTTCTTTAAAATTAAAGTCAACATTTTTGCTTCCATTAACTTTTTTACTGTCCAGTAATGTTATAAGCATTTTAAAAAATGTATTTTCCATATTTATTGGTATTTCAGTAATACAGTTATCTGGAATTCCATTTGGTTTTTCCAGACTGTATCTTACCTTTTGACTTGCTGCATTAAAAAAACTGTAAACTTTAGGCTCAAATTTTGTTAGAAACTCTTTGAAATTTCTTACTAGAAGATGTTCATGAATCTCCCTGATTTTTTCATCATCTAAACTTGTTATATTGTTACCACTTCCCACAAGAGTCAATAAATCCAGTTTTTCACTGTTGATCTCTTCAAACAGAATTGTTCTGTTTGTTTGTTCAAAAATACTTTTAGACATATTCCACCTCTTTTTGTTTTATTTTAAAATATCTTTGATTTTTAAATTTTATTTGATTTTCATTATATCAATAATCTATCATACCAGTCAAATTTTGAATTTCATTTAATTAAAATGTAATTTTTTAGTTGTCATACATATCTTTTTTACGAATTAATATAGAAATTGTTTGTAAAAAATTTGTTTTTTTTTGAAGAAAATATTACTTTTTTATTTTTCTATAATAAGTTATAAAGTTCCTTTATTTCTTTTTTTAAAGCAAATAGTACCAACCATACCAGTTAGGAAAAATTTTTTGCTTTTTTTTGAAATAAATTACATTTTTTTAAAGTGTACTTATTAAAAATACAATTGTATTTATTTTTTAAGAAGATTTAATCGAATATCCTCTTTTATCCCTAATGATTTAATTTTCTTTTCAGCAGATTAATTTAAAATTTTGGCAATAAAAAAAGAGACTGGAAAAACCAATAAAATAAATTACTGATTCTTTCCAGCCTCTTGCTATATATTTTAAATATCCATAAGTATTCCTTTATGAAATATTCTCTGATTAGATGAACCTCTCAACTTTAATCTTAAATCTTTTTTATCTATTTCAAATTTTCCATCTATGAGGTAATCTATAAGAGAAACATTTATCCATTCTTCTACTTCCTCTTTTAGATATCCAGTCCATAGATAAACATTTTTATCTGTATTTTCTTTTATAAAGTGAATAAGCTCTATGACCTCATTTCTATTTTCATAATATAGAGGATCTCCACCTAAAAAGGTTATATTCTTCCATCTTGATTTTAAAATTATTTCCTTTACTTTTTCCACTGAGTATTCTTTTCCTGCATTATAATCCCATGTATTCTTTGAAAAACATCCAGGACATTTATGTGAGCAGCCAGCAAAATATATAGTCAGTGCATATCCAGTCATACTATTTACAGGATCATTATTTACTATTGATATTATTCTCATATTACTTCACATGTATTGCTCTGTTTTTTATTTCTTTCATTCTTCCTTCAAGAGCATGAGTTATATTATAGTTTGAAATATATCCACAACAACGTCTTTGTATTTTCATTTTCATTCCATCTTCATTTCCACAGTGAGGACATTTATAACTTGCTGTTTTTTCATTATATGATATTTCTCCTGTGTATCCGCATTCATAGCAGACATCTGAAATAGTATTTACTGCAAAATATTCTATTCCTGCATCATGAGCATATTGAATAAGTTCTATAATAGCTTGGCTGTTATATGTTTTTCCGCCATTTTCAACATACATAATATTTCCACCATTACAATATTTAATAAATGGAGCCTCTACATCTATTTTATCAAAAGAATCTATTGGAAGTTCTGATGAAAAATGGAAAGAATTTGTATAATACTCTCTTTCTCTCAGCCACTCAGGCATTATTTCTCCATAGTTTTCCATGTCCTTATTAAAGAATGTTGCTATAGAACTTTCAGCAGGAGTTCCATATACAGATACAGGAAGTCCTATTTCAGATTTTATATCATCAGCCTGTTTTCTCATAGCCTCCATTATAGCAATACCTATTTCATGACCTTTTTCAGTAGATATATTTTCTTTATTATCTGATAATATTCTCACAGCATCATCTAATCCCAAGAATCCGTAAGATACAGATGCTCTGTCAGTTTTTAATAATTCTTCGATAGTATCATCTGGCTCTAATCTCGCTATACCTCCATATTGAAATAGAATAGGAGCTTTTTTAGCCTGAAGATATTTTACATTTTCAAATCTTGTTTGAATAGCTTTTTTCATAAGTTCTTTTCTTTTTTCAAGAATTTCAAGGAATCTTTCTAACCTATTTCCCTCTGCTCCTCCATAACGTTCGTCTTTCAATACATCTAAAGCAATTTGAGGAACATTTAATGTTGCCACTCCATAGTTGAATCTTCCATAATGCTGGTATTCTCCATTTACTTGATATTCGTGGTTTACTCTGCTACGACATCCCATTCTCGCATAATATTTACCTGCATCATAATCTCCTTTAGAATAGAAAAGAATGTCAGGATAATAAGTATTTGCTATACATTTAGATACTTCCTCAGTAATATAAAAATACTTGTCTCCCTTTTTAAAATTATAACCATCTACTACCATATATGAAAGTTTAGGGAAGATAGCTGGTATATGTTTTTCTCCAAGTCCTGTCTGTCTGACCTTTAAGTAAGATAATATTATATGTTCTGATTCCCATGAAGTAGGTATATTAAAAGTAATTGTACTAAATGGTGTCTGACTTGCACTTCCTAATATACTGTTAGTCTGATATTCAAATAATTGACATGCGTCATATATATCTTTTGCTGTTCTTTCTTTAGCTATTTGGAATTCAATAGATTTTTCAGAAGCTAATTTTTCATTTCCTGAGCTTATTTCTCCAAATTCTTTTTCTATATCTTCTTCTGTTGCCCTAGATATATTTGATTCAGTAGATAGTTTATCATTATATGCTCTTGTAAAATTTTTCTTGAAATTTTTCTTTGCATACTCAGCAAATACTTCATTGAAGTTTGGTAAAGAAACTCCGCCATATTGACTGGCAGAAATACTTGCCATTATCTGCATTGCTATATTCATAGCAGTTCCTACAGAATTTGGCTGACAGACATCGGCATTAGTTATTCTAGTACCATTTCTAAGCATATCCTCTATATTAAAAAGACAGCAGTTAGTAAGCTTAGTATCTACATCTGAGTCATGCCAATGTATAGTTTTTTTTCTATGGGCAGCCCACAATTCCTTATCTATACTTTTTTCAAGTATATATCTGAAATACTCCCCTGCTATTAAATCTCTTTGTACTGATGGCAGCATAGAATTTTTATTACTGTTTTCTCTGTCTCCTACATCTACTATATCTGTCATATGTCTGAATACACCATTAGCTTCTTTTAATCTCTGTTCTGCTCTTTGTGTTCTGTATGTTTGGAAAGCCTTAGCCTGTTCAAATAATCCATTAGTACATAAAGTATAAAAAACTATGTCCTGTATAGCTTCAACAGACATTCTTGTATTTCCATTTATTTTTCTTACTATGTCATCCATCATATGCCTGATACTGACTTTATCAATAAATTTTACTTCCTTATCTATTTTCTCTAAAACTTTTTCTATTTTTTCTTTGTTAAAAGTCACAATAGAGCCATTCCTCTTAATTACTTCTATCTTATGCATTGTGTCTTTCCTCCTATATTTATTATTGTTCCTCATCTATTATACTATATCTTGTGGTATATTCAAATATTTTCCATATATATTGTTCTTTGATAATATGTATATAATTTATCCACCTTGATTTTCCTTGCTTCTCAGCAGGTCAAAAAAAAAGAACTTGACATTTTATTTCAAGTTCCATTTTTATTTAATAATTTCATAGGTTTTTTCATATATTTTCTTTATGTATATTTTTTTATAAATATTTTAAATGAATAGTTATTCTAGAAAAAAAAGTAATAATTTCTAAGAAAATATTATTTCTTTTTCTAATATTTAAAGCTCTCTATATTTTTTATAATAGATATTATTTTTTTCTAAAGCATTCTTTATTTCTGAAAGAAGCTTTTCTTTATCTTGTGGAAGTGTACCCCCCAAATCCAGATAATTAGAAGCATGATTTGCCCTAAAGACAACAGGGTTTTTTACATTTATGTTTTCTATTATTTTTTCTGTTTCTTTTACTATTTCTATTCCATCAGCTTTTTGAAATTCTCCTTTCAGATATTCATCATACATTTTCGTTCCCTCTTTCAGTCTAAGAGTAAGAATTCCTACATAATCTGGTTCTATTTCGCTTATTAATTTTCCAGTGTTTACTGCATGATCAGTCCAGTCTTTTTTTCCTAAGACTCCAACTATGAAAGTAACTGAAAGTAAAAATCCTGCTTTTTTTGCTTTTTTGCATAGTGCAGCATGTTCAGCGACAGATACTCCTTTGTTAATCTTTTCCAGAACTCTGTCATCTCCACTTTCCAATCCTATATATAACAGAGAAATTCCACCTTCTCTTATTTTTTTAAGCTCTTCATCTGTTTTCACCTCTATAGACTTATGAGTAGCATAAGAAGATATTCTTTTACATTCTGGGAATACTTCCTTTATGTATGCTAATATTTCTAAAAGCCTTTCTGTGGGTATTATCATTGCATCTCCATCAGCAAGAAATATTCTCTCAGCATATTTTACTTTTTTTCTAAAATAATCTATTTCTTTTTTTATCTGCTCTATGGGCTTTATAAAAAATTTTTTATCTTTATACATATCGCAAAAAGTACATTTATTATGAGAACATCCTACTGTCACTTGCAGAATAAGGCTATAAGCCTCGCTTGGTGGACGGTACATATTTCCAATCCATACATCTTCTAAACTTGTTATCATCTTATTACCCTCCTTTTTTACATATATTATATCATTTTTATTAAAAAACAAATATATTTTTTCTTTAAGGTATTTTAAAATCAATCTTATGAAATTATTTTTAACAGTATTTCTGAAAAACTTTCTCATTATCTTTTCTGCAAATGAAATGCTATTTTTTAAGATTCTCTTACAGGCATTAAAGGTTAATATAATTTACATACCTACTCCTATACAAAAACAGTAAGTTTTTCTAACTAAAATTTGACTTTTAAATAACAACAGAAATTATTTCTTTAAGTTGATTTTAAATCACAAGTTAAAAACAACTCGATTGCAAGTCAAAAATAACTTGTACTAAAGGTTGTATTTTTTCTTTTTTCTTGCAATCATAGTCTGACTTGTTTTTAAAAATTCAGCTGCTTTGTAGGTACTTCCATATTTCTCCAAAGCATATTGAATATATTTTTTCTCACATTCTTCTAAATATTCATTTAAAGGCTGATCTCTTATCTCTGAATTTTTATAAAAACCAACTTCATTATCTGTATCATTTAAAGTTGAAGAATGTTTCTGTTCTATAAATAAAAGAGGAGCTATATTTGAAAGTTCAATAATTTCTCCTGTAATCATGATAAAACTTCTTTCAACAAAATTACGAAGTTCTCTGATATTACCAGGCCAGTTATAGTCTAGTATAGCTTTAAGAGTTTTTTGAGAAAATACCTTTGTTTTATTATAAGTATTGCAGTAGTATTTTCTAAAATACTCTACCAAAGGCAAGATATCTTCCTTTCTTTCATGTAAAGGAGGCAGATAAACAGGAACAATATTCAATCTATAATATAAATCTTCTCTAAATCTCTTTTCATGAACCATTTTCAATAAATCTTCATTGGCAGCTGTAATCAATCTAAAATTAACTTTTCTAGTGACAGTAGAACCAATTCTGCTTATTGTCTTAGTTTCTATAGCTCTTAATATTTTTCCCTGCAAAGCTAATGGAAGAGAATTAATTTCATCTAAAAAAAGTGTGCTGTCATTAGCTGCTTCAAATAGTCCTTTTTTCCCTTGGGAAGAGGCACCAGTAAAGGCGCCTTTTTCATAACCAAATAATTCAGATTCCAGCAGGCTTTCAGGAAGAGAAGCACAATTTATAATAATCATTTCTTTTGAGGCTCTCTGACTTTTTTCATGTATATATCTGGCTAATACTTCCTTTCCAGTTCCAGATTCTCCCAAAATTATAACAGTAGTGTCAAGAGGTGCTAAAGTATCTGCCAGATTAATAATATTTTTCATGACAGGACTTACAGCTACTATATTATTTGACTCATGGGCTTCACTTGAAGAAAGTTTTATAAAGGATCTCAGCTCATTATGAACAGCTTCCTGATATAGATAATTTATATTCTCAGCAGGTATGCACAGTGCAATTACACATACCACATTTCCATTCATATCTAAAATAGGACTAGATGCCACAATCTGTTTGTAATGTTCATGCCCTTTTATCTCCACATCTTGAAACATCACTATTCTTTTTTTCAATTTGCAGACTTTTTCTGTTATACATATGTTTATCTCTTTATTTTTCTTTAGATTATATACATTATATGCTAAAAGTTTTTCTTTTGGTATTTTAACCATATTTACATAGACTGTATTAACAAAAATATAGTTTCCAAGAGAATCAACAATGTAGATTCCATAGGGAAGATTATCCAGAGCATTTTCTAAAAGTTCTCTTTGTATCATTACATACCCCCTTATAAATTACTTAAAATTATAACATAAAAAAATTAAAAACTTAATTATATTATTTGGCACAGATATTGCTTTATTATAGGACAGGAAAGTTAAAAGGAGGTCAAATATGAAAATAGCAATTTTAGGATGTGGAGCAATGGGAACTGTCATGGGAGCCTATATGACAAAGAATGGTTTAAATGTAGAGATGATTGACAGTTACAAGGAACATGTAGATATGCTGAATAAAAATGGTGCTCATATTATTGGAAGTGTTGATATGACAGTACCTGTAAAGGCTATTACACCAGAAGAAATGAAAGGAGTATATGACATAGTTTTTCTTCTCACAAAGCAGACAGCTAATGATGTAGTATTAAAAAATCTCCTTCCTCATTTAAATGAGAACAGCACAGTATGTACTCTGCAAAATGGAGTTCCAGAGCATTTTGTAGCAGAATATGCAGGAGAAAAGAGAACAGTAGGGGGAACTGTATTGTGGGGAGCAACATTCATAGAACCAGGAATTTCAGAGCTTACACAGGATATAAGAAAAAATGACCATCTTTTTGAAATAGGTGAAATAGATGGTGCTATAGGGGAAAGAATAAAAAAAGTGGCAGATATGCTGGGATATATGGGAAAGGCAAAAATTACAGACAGCCTCATGGCTTCAAGATGGGGGAAACTGATAAACAATGCTTGTATGAGTGGAATGTCTGCTGCATGCGGAGCGACTTTCGGGGAGATTTTAAAGAATGAAAAATCAAGAGCCTGCCTCAGCTATCTGGCAAGAGAGGTAAAAAAATGCTGTGAAGCAGAAGGATATAAACTGCCAATACTTTTAAATGAGCAGGAACCTTATTCATGTGACATAAAAGATCAGGAAATGTTTAATACTAATCAAAAAATGTTTCTTGAAATGTATAAAGATATGCATACAGCTAAAGCAAGTATGCTTCAAGACCTTGAAAAAGAAAAGAAAACAGAAGTTCAGATGATAAATGGATATGTAAGCTCAACAGGAGATAAACATAATATACACACTCCATTTAACGATACTATTGTTGAGATAGTCACTAAGATAGAAGGAAAAATTCTTCCTCTCTCTATGGATAATTTAAAATATTTTAATGACGACCTGTTTGAATTTGAATATTATCAAGAATAATAAAATGAGGAGGAAAGATGGATATATTATCTGTACTAGGTTTGATATTAGCAGTTATAGTTTTAATTATAGGAGCTTATAAAGGTCTTGGAGCACTTCCCTTGACGCTCCTTGCCTCAGCAGTTGTTATACTGACAAGCAGAATTCCAATCTGGACTGGATTCTCTCAACATTATATGAGTGGATATACAAATGCTTATTTCAGTTATTTTTTACTATTCTGCAGTTCAGCACTATATGCAAAGCTGATGGATATTTCAGGGTGTGCAACTTCTATTGGATATAAATTTATTGACTGGTTTGGAAAAAAGAGAGTACTATTAGTTTCAACTTTAATTATAAGTGTTTTAACATATGGTGGTGTAAGCTTATTTGTAGTTGTTTATGCAGTAGCTCCTATTATGTTTCTGCTGTTCAAGGAAGCTAATCTGCCAAGACATCTTACAATGGCATGTCTGATAACAGGGTCAGCAACTTATACCATGACTTCCCTTCCAGGAACAACAGCTTTAACCAATGTTATCCCAACTCAATATTTAGGAACAACATTGACTGCTGCTCCTGTATTTGGAATTCTTGCTGCTATAGCAATGTTTACAATGGCAATGGTGTATATGGGATATGCAGAAAGGCTGGCTAGAAAGAGAGGAGAAGTTTGGAGCTATCCTGAAAATGCTGATCCCTTGCTATATGAAATAAAAGACAGAAGCCAGCTTCCTTCAGTAACAATATCTTTTACACCACTTATATCTCTTGTACTGATAATTATTTTAGGAAGCAGATTTGTAGCTAACTCAACTATGCTTGCAGTATTGGGAATGCTAACAGGGGCATTACTTACATATGTTTTAAATATTGGAAGATTTAAAGATAAAGATATGAAAAATATTTTTACAGCAGGGCTGGAAGGTGGAATAACAAGTATAGGTGGACTGGCAGGAGTTGTAGGGTTTGGAACAGTTGTATCTAATTCAATAGCCTTTAAACATATAGTAAATTGGGTACTGGGACTGGGATTAAATCCATATGTTCAAGCTATTGTAGCCACAATGGTAGTATGTGCAGTTACAGGTTCTTCATCTGGAGGATTGAAAATTATGTATGATTCACTGGGGAAAACTTTCCTGTCATCAACTGCAAATCTTTCTTTTTTACATAGACTGTCATCAATTTCAGCTTCAGCACTGGATACACTCCCACATTCACCAGGATTATTTCTGATGTTTGCAGTATTGGGACTGAATCATAAAACTGCCTATAAGCATGTATTTGTATGCAGTATTGTAATTCCATCTATTGTAACAATAGTTTCTACAGTGTTGATAATATTATTTAAGGTATAAGTCTTAGTCAGGAAAATAAAAACTTCAGGTAAAAAGAGTATTATCTAGAAATATTATCTCATATGCAAAGATGAAATAGAAAAAATTAAAGAAAAGATTTTATAAAAGGAAATAATTAATAGAGGCTAACTATATCATATTATTATACAAGGAGCTAGAAATCTTCATAATTAAGTGATTATTTGTAAAAAATAAAAAAAATTAAACATTATAAATATTGAGTTTATCTTAAAATAAAAAATTGACAAATAGGGAGGAATAATTTATGTCAGATTTAAAAAACAAAAGAGTAATAACAGCAGCAATAACAGGATCATGGCCTACAAGGGAGCAGAATCCTAACTTATCTATAACACCTGAGGAAATAGCAGCAGATGTGTATGAATGCTGGAAAGCTGGAGCTGCAATAGCTCATATCCATGTGAGAAATGATGATGGAACTCCATCAACTGATTTTATGAAATATAAGGAAACTATTGAAAGAATAAGAGCCTATAAAGATTGTGATATTTGTCTTAATATCACAAGTTCTGGAAGTGTAGGATTTGGAGATGAGGAGAGAATATATCCTCTTCAGAAATTACTTCCAGAAATGGCATCATATGATGCTGGAACTCTTAACTGGCAGCATCGTACAATTTTTGAAAATCATCCTCGTTTTTTAGAGAAGCTGGGAAATGCTCTGATAGAAAGTAATATAAAACCAGAGATAGAAATTTTTGATGCAGGTATGATATATAACGCAATCTACTATATGAAAAAAGGAGTGTTAAAAGCACCTTGTCATTTTCAAATAGTTCTAGGCTGCCCAGGAGGAATGACTAGTACAGTTGAAAATCTGGTATTTCTTAAAAGCCTTATTCCAGAAGGTTCAACATGGGCAGCATGTGGAATAGGATCAGGTCATATGCCTATCATGATGGCTGCAATAGCAATGGGAGCCCATATTCGTGTAGGTATGGAGGATAATGTAATGTGGCAGAAAGGAGTTCCTGCTGAATCAAATGCACAATTCGTAAAAAGAGCTAAAGAACTGTTGGAAATAAATGGACTGGAAGCTGCTACTCCAGAAGAAGCCAGAAAAATATATGGTCTTACTAGAAAAGTTTTTTAGGAAAAGATTACTAAAGAAAAATAATTTTTTCAACAATCTGTATTAATGAAGATGAAAAAGTTATTTTAACAAGTGAAGCAAAAGTTATGAAATAAATACTTGTTATTATAAAAATAAAGAATAGTAATTCACTCAACAAATAATTTAATTTTTAAACAGCCAAAGTTCTATATTCATGAACTGAGGCTGTTTATTTTTTAGGCAAATAAAAAATAATCATTCTTTTGATTTTTTGGTTTTTATGATACACTATAAATAGTATATTCATATACAACTTATAGAATTAAAACATTTTAATAAAAAGGGGGTGTATTATTATTGAAACAATATTCTTGTTTTGTTATGGATGATGGCTATTCCAGTATAAATATTAAAGGTTATACTAAAAAAGTGGGACTGCAGGTTGAAAAAAATAATAAAAATGGATATAAAATTTTAAATGAAGAGTTATTATTCACTGTTGTTAATCCACATCTCATTCCAGAATGTAAAGTAGCAGATAAAATTTTTTTAATGTATGATGAAGAACTTTGCAATATAAAATATACAGTCATATATGATGCTTCATCAGATAAAACTACTTTAGAGTTCTCTTTATAGTTTATTTATTGTTAAAAATCAGTAGTTTTATAAGTTTTTTACTTCAAAATAATAAAAAGTAAAACTTAAAACACTGTATTAGTCAGTGCTTTTTTATTTGCTTTATATTATTTAAAATTTTTAATTTATCTTAACAAAATAATAAAAGGAGAAATTCACTAGCCTGAATTCTCCTTTTATTATATATGAAGCTTTAAAAATAACCTCTAATTTGAAACTATATTTTTATTTCTCTTCCTATTTTCATTTCTTTTCTCCATTGAGGAATTTCTTCATCTTCTCCCCAATATTCATCTAATTTTTTTATTTTCCCATTTTCAAAATCAAAAAATGAAGTTGCATGAAATGAAATTTTCTCTTTTTCTAAAAATACCTTTACAACTGATATAACCAGATTATTTATTTCTTCCATTCTTTCTATTTTTATTTTCCAGTTTCCAGGATAAAATTCGTTTACCTTTGCAAATTCATCTGGTATAAATGATTCATTTGTATCATGCCAGTTTATCACTGCTCCTTCTGAAAAATATTTATTTAATTCATTCCAGTTTTGCTTATCCATATCATTCCAAAATTCAACAATTATATTTTTCATAAAAAATAACCTCCTAATATCATAATATCATTCAATAATCAAAGTTTTATATTAAAGTAAAATTCTCTAAAAGTTTATTTTTTAAATTTAATATAAATTTTTATTTATAGAGAGATTTATTAGATCTATTATATAATTCTATTTCTGCAAAAATATCTTTACCATCTTTTAACAACATCAGCATAAGGTTATCCTTATTTTTATACTCTTCTCTTTTCCTAATAACCTCTTCTTTAGTATTTAATACCTCTATAATTTCTCTTTTCCTATCTTCTGATACTTCGTTATAGTATTCAACGTTTAATTGAAAAAAAGTTTTTTTATACAAAGCTTTGCTAATAAGGATTTTTTCTTGAAGTTTTTTATCTTCTTTTACTTTTTCTTTTATTTCTTCTACTTGTTTTTTTCTTTTTTCCATTTTTTCTACAAATTCTTCTTTTATTTCAACTGCAACGGCTGTTCCTGTTCCAGAGAGAAGAAGCATACTTTTACCTCTTCCTGCCATTTCTGAATAAGTAACTCTAAGTCCTATTATAGCATCAGCACCCAAAGATTTTGCTTTTTCTTCTAATCTATTATTTAATATCTCTTTTGCTTTTTCTAAAGTTTCACGATATATACTTGATTCTCCTCCAATAACATCTGCAATTAAAAAGAATTCTTTAAAATCATTTATTCCAAAAGTTACAGTTTCAGTAATATATCCTATATATTCTTCTATGTCATAGCCTATTAAGTTTTCTGTTGTCGTTATCAGCATTTTCTCTCCCTGCAAAAATTTAATGTCACTTGCTTTATTATAGCATAAATTTATTAATAAAAAGAATTAAAAATACTAAGAAAAATTATGAAAAATATGATATATTATATAGACTGATACACAATAAAAGGAGTTAAATAATGAAGATTTTAATAGATGCAGATGCCTGCCCTGTAGTAGAGTTAACTATAGAAACAGGTAAAAAATTCGGTGTAAAAACCGTTATATTTTGTGATGAAGTTCATAAAATAGATAAATCTGGAGCTGAAACTGTCTATGTTTCTCAAGGAAATGATTCAGTAGATTTTGTTCTTTTAAAAAATACAGAACCAGATGATATAGTTGTCACTCAGGATTTTGGGTTAGCTTCAATGATACTTGCTAAAAAAGCTGCTGCCCTCAATCAAAATGGACTGATTTATAATCAATTTAATATTGATCAGCTACTTTTTACAAGACATATATCAAAGAAAATAAGAAACAATGGGGGAAGGACAAAAGGTCCTAAAAAAAGAGAAAAAAGTGATGATGAGAACTTTGAAAAAAGCCTTATAACTCTTTTAAAAAAATCGGAGGGGATTAGATGACACATCAGGAAAAAGAATTCAGAGATGGAAATATATTATCTCTGCTCATTCGTTTTTCTATACCTGCAACTTTTGCTATACTTATAGGAATAATATACAATGCAACAGACAGATATTATATTGGACAGGCTGTAGGAAGAAATGGAATCTCTGCTCTTGCTGTTACTTTTCCAATACTGCTCGTTTTAAGTGCTACAGGGGTGCTTTTCAGTATAGGTGGGTGTGCTCTTGCTGGAATAAAAATGGGAGAGGATAAAATAGAAGATGCAAGAAAGGTACTTGGAACATGTTTTTATGCCTTGATTGTCATTGGAGGAATCTATACTGTATTTGGTATGATTTTTCTTGATGAAATAGTTTCTTTTATGGGAGCCACAGAAAATAGTTTTGCCTATGCTGTTGAATATAATAAATATTTATTTCCAGTCACTATTTTTCAGCTGATCTATATAACTTACTGTGCATTTGTCAGATTAGAAGGAAGACCTATGGAATCTATGGTTATTAATTTTGCCAGTGCCATAGTCAATATAGTTCTGGACTATATACTTATCATGAGATATGGTATGGGAATGAAAGGAGCTGCAATAGCTACTGCTATTGCCAATGTTGTTCCTGGAGTCATTCTTATATATCATTTTCTGAAAAGTGATATACTTACTTTAAAGATAAAATATATAAGATATGACCATGAACTTATGAAGAAAATTTTCTATATAGGAAACTCTGGATTTCTTAATCAATTTCTCAATGGAGCTTATGTCTATGTACTGAATATACAGCTTGCAAAATATGGTGGAGATGTAGCACTTGCTGGAATGGGGATTCTTTCATTACTGAGAACTTGTATAAATACTGGTTACATAGGATTAAATCAAGGAAGACAGCCCCTTTTATCTTATAATTGGGGAGCTAAAAACTATGAAAGAGTAAAAAAAATATTTTATTCTTCAATAACATTAACTGCTGTAATTTCACTTTTTCTTTTATTTGCAGTAATAGTAAATGCCCATACAGTAGTTAATTTCTTTGTGAAAAATGATCCTGAGCTTACAAATTATACTATAAGAGGTACCTATATACATCTGGGATTAATGATAGGTACTGCAATTTATCTTTCATGTACAAATTATTTTCAGGCTGTGGGAAAAGGTATGATAACTACCAGATTCATTATTTTAAGGCTGGCTGTTCTATCTATTCCACTCACTTATATTCTCCCTATCTTCTGGGGAGCAGATGGAGTATTGATGAGTTTTCCTGTTGCAGATACCATCTGCTGCATAGGTGCAGCTTATGTTATGTGGAAAGAAATAAAACTGCTCACTGAAAGAGCTGAAAAACAAAAACATTATAATTAATTAAATCCATAGCTGCTCACTAGAGCAATATTATAATTAAAAATAAAACTATTAAAACAAAGTATGGCTCATATAATAATATCAACAATTTCAAAAGAAACCATATCATATGCTATAAATTAATAGGTTTTGGCTTTATATAGTTAAAATTCAATAATAAAAATTTCATTATTCATATCAAAGAAAAATCCACTAGATAGCAGTGTATTACATGAAGCTTTATTTTCTTGTTCTGGTTGTACAATGATACATTTTACATTATTTTGTAATTTAATTTTTTCAATTAATGCTTGAATTATTTTTTTACCAAATCCAACACCAAGATATTCAGTTTCACCAATAAGATAGTCAATGCTGTATGCACCATCTATATCAATTTTGCCATGCCATTTTTCTCCACTATGATGATATTCATAGTATTGACAAAAGCCAATAGGTTTATTTTCCACTTCTACTATAAAATGGTGTAGGAATGAAAATTCATCATTTCTTTTTTTGACCTCATCAATCCAATCTAGTGGATTATGATACCATTTAGCTACATGAGGTATGTAAAGCCATTTTTCAAACAAAGCAATATCCTTACTATTAAATAGGCGCAGTGATAATTTTTTCAAGTAGCATCCCCCTTTCAAAATATAATTTCTATTTACATTCTTAATTATAACAATCACTTTTTCCATTGTCAACTTGAACAAAATTTCTGCATTTATTAATTGTACAGTAAATAAAAAAGGCTGCTTTGATTTGCAGCCTTTTTTTAAATTATTAATCTTCTATTATTTCTCCACTTGTAGATATTGTTACAATATTCCAAGGTATTAGTTTACTGCTTTGAAGTAATGCTTTTTTCACTGCATTCACTATTCCACCACAGCATGGAACCTGCATACGTACAACAGTAAGTGATTTTATATTATTGTTTTCAAGGATTGCAGTTAATTTGTCTGCGTAATCTCCTTCATCTAATTTAGGGCATCCTATGAGAGTTATTCTGTTTTTTATAAATTTATTATGAAAATCTCCATAGGCATATGCTGTACAATCTGCTGCTATCAATAAATTAGCTCCATTAAAATATGGTGCATTAAACGGTACAAGTTTTATTTGTACAGGCCATTGATTTAATTGTGATTCTACTTCTTTAGTTTCACAACATTCTGATTTTTCATTTTTTCTCTCAATAGCTTTTGATTGTATTCCTGGACACCCACAAGGAAGAGGATGGGCAGTTTCTGCCTTTTTAGCTGCCATATTAGCTTTTACTGCTGCCTCATCATATTCAGCAGCTTCTCTTTCTTCAAAACTAATTGCATTTACTGGACAACCTGGAAGGCAATCTCCCAAACCATCACAATAGTCATCTCTCATAAGTCTGGCTTTACCATTCACCATTCCAATTGCCCCTTCATGACAAGCTGAAACACATATCCCGCACCCATTACATTTTTCTTCATCAATTTTTATTATTTTCCTTATCATTCTTATGTCACCTCATTATTTGTTACATCTTTCTATAAATATATTACTATATGAAAAAAATAAATTCGGTAACATATGATACACTTAAAATATTTTTTGAACAAGATACATATAGAATACTGTTCCTCCTAAAATACTTATCAAGCTATTTCTTTTCCATGCCTGAAGAAATACAACTACTGCTACTGCCAATATTTCAGGTATCCCATGAGGTGATTTAAGTACATCAGTATCCTTCAAACAAAATATAATAAGAATTCCAATTACTGCTGGAGGCAAAACTTTTCCCAAGTACATCATATATTTTTCCACTGCTTTATTTTTTTTATTCAATATAAGAAAAGGAAAAGCTCTTAAAAAATATGAGGTAACTCCTACTGCTGCTATTATAGAAACTGAATATAAAAACCCTGACCTCATATTATTCCACTCCTCTTTTCTTTGCTGACTCTATCTTTTTTTCTAATCTTGATTTAAATATAATCAAGAAAACTATTATAATAACTATAGAAGGAATCAGCATATTTTTAGATCCTAAGAATATCAAACATAGAAGTCCGCTCACCACACCTAATATACTTGGTGTTTTCGTTGGAAAAGTAAGAAACTGATCTACAAATATAACTATAAATAAAGCTGTCATTGCAAAATCTATTCCTTTGCTGTTAAAATGCACGGCTGACCCAAGTATTGCTCCTAATACTCCTCCTAATATCCAATAAAAATGGCTTAACCCAGCTATTGCTAGAAAAAGTTGTTTTCTGTTAACTCCTAATGGAGTTTTTACTGAACACATAATAGCATATACTTCATCTGTAAGTGTATGTATCATATATGGTCTTACTTTTTTCATCTTTTTAAATAAATTAGTAAAAGATATTCCATAGAGGGCATATCTTGCATTTACTATTAAAGTAGTAATAACTGCTTCTGCTATTCCTGCCCCTCCTGTTAAAAGATTTAAAAGTACAAACTGCATAGACCCTGAATAAATTCCCAATCCTATAAATAATGCCCAGATGAAATTATATCCATTTCTTTGACATAGAAGTCCAAAGGCCATTCCTACAAAAATATACCCGAAAAAAACCGGCATAGTTGCTTTAAATGCCGCTTTTAATGCTTTTTTCATATTTCCCCTCACTTTTTATATTATAATTACTTTTATCTACCCTTTTTTATTTATTACAGGAAAATTTTTTTTAAATATTCAGCCACTCCATCTTCATCATTTCTCCCAATTATTTTGTTCTCAGGAAGAAGTTCTTTTAATCTTGGATTACAATTTCCCATAAGAAGCCCTTCACCCACTACATCAAGCATCTCATAATCATTTAATCCGTCACCAAAAGATATTACCTCTTCAGTATTTATTCCAAATTTTGGAAGAAGTATATCTTTTATTGCACTTCCTTTAGAAACTCCCTTATTCATTATTTCCAGACATATCGGCATGGAAAGAGTAAGATTTATTCTATCTCCAAATTTTTCATTTATTTCATTTTCAAGTTTTCTTATAAGCCTTTCATTTTCATTGATATAAAAAAACTTTATTACTTCACTATTTTTTAATTCCGAAAATTTCTTTACATTATATGTAAATCCAGATTCCTTATGATATTCATGAGCTTCATCTAAAGGTCTTTCAGAAAACCAAAAATCATCTTTATATATACTTTTATGAATATCTTCATTTATATCAAGATCAAATATTTCATTGCTTAATTCCTTAGGTATGTCTCCCTTAAATATAATATCATTATTTTCATTGTGTATTCTGGCTCCATTTGAACTGATAAGATAAGAATCCAAGCCCAGCATTTCTTTAAACTTTAAGGCATCCATATGATGTCTTCCAGTTGCAATAAAAAACTTTATTCCAAGGTTGGTTACATCTTTTATTACATCTCTTGTATATTTAGAGATTGTATGCTCAGAATTCAGCAGTGTTCCATCTAGGTCACATACAATTGCCTTATATTTCATTCTTTCCTCCTATTATTTCCTATTTTTTTAGTATAAGTCTTACTAATTATACCATTTTCCGAAAAAAAAACAAGTAAAAATATCAAATTTTTATTCAATTATTTTAAAAATTTTACTAAGAATTTTATTGACATAAAGTATATTTTATGATATTATAATCTTTGTCAACGAAAGTCGGAATATAGCGCAGTCCGGTAGCGCATCTGCCTTGGGAGCAGAGGGCCGCAAGTTCGAATCTTGCTATTCCGACCATTAATTGGGCTGTCGCCAAGCGGTAAGGCAACGGACTTTGACTCCGTCAGGCGCTGGTTCGAATCCAGCCAGCCCAGCCACTTTAATGTTAATTACCTCTTAAAATAAATTTAAGAGGTTTTTTATTTTTTGGAGTAATTTTTTTCTTCATATTATATATTTATGTTTCTTGATCTTTATTTAATATTCTTCATAACTATATTATATATAGAAAATATTCTGCTTATGTATAATAAACTTTTAATTTTTATTTTTTTATAAAAAAGCTTGCCCTTTAAGCTGCTTAAAGGTTTATAATATATTTACTTTCCTGAATATATGTTAATATGATAAAAGGAGCCCTTTTTCAAGGGCTTCTTTTATATTTTATTTTCTTTCCATCATTAAGAGCTTCTTAAATCAATTCTGGATAATCATATTTTAAAAATTTTAAAAAATTATTAAAATTTTTTAAAGCTGTCATTCAATGATCTAATCTTTCAATTAATGTCTATATCCTTAAAGCAATTAATCTAAAATTTTATTTTCACATACATCAATGATTGTTTGAGCAGATAAATAAAGTCTTCTAGGAATACTTTCAATACTTATCCATTCTTTTCCTGGTGTGTGAGCATTTGCTCCAGCTAATCCCAATCCTTCTAAAATAGGTTTTCCAGATGCCATAGCATGCCCTGCATCTGTTCCGCCTCCTGTATTTGGAAGAAGTCCTAAATTTTTACCTAATGAATGATATATATTAACTGCATTTTGTACCAGTACTTTTCCTTTTTCATTTGTACTAAATGGAGGTCTTTTAGGAGAAAATTCAATAGAAATTTTACTTCCACTTAATTTCTTTTGATTTGATTTTTCTTCCAATTTTTTTAATACTTCATTAAGTTTTTCTTCATTTGGATATCTTATATCAGCATATAATACTGCATTTTCTGGAATAACATTTAAAGTTTTTTCTGAACCGCTTTCAAAAGCAGTCCAGTTAAATCTTAGTTTATCTTTTCCCTCATCTAGATCTTTTGTTCTTGAAACTAAATCAGCACCTTCTATGATGGTATTTATTCCACTATCAGGATCTGCTCCAGCATGAGCACTCAATCCTTTTATTTCTACTTTTATTTTTCCTGTTCCTGATGTTCCCATAACTAAAATTTCCTGTCCAGCAGAAGTGGGTTCATATGAGAGAACCATATCACTTTTTGCAGCTTCAGCTGCTATCAAGTCTTTTGATCCAGCTGATCCTATTTCTTCATCAGTATTAAAAATAACTGTAATAGTATCATAATTCTTAAAATCCATTTTCTTCAAAAGATTTAAAGTATGTAAAATTACTGCTACCCCTGATTTTGCATCTCCTACTCCTGGTCCATAGATTTTATCTCCCTCTACTTTCCAGGGTGCATTTTTTAATGTTCCTTTTGGATAAACTGTGTCCATATGTGCCATCATCAAAATTTTCTTACTTCCATTCCCTTTGAATTTGGCCAGAACATTTTTTCCTTTTCCTTCATTTAGAGGTGTCTCTAAAGTAACTTTTCCACCAAGTTCCTCCAATTGTTTCTTTAAGTAATTTCCTAATTTAAGTAATCCTTCATTATCATCACTAAAGCTTTCCATTGTTACAATATTCTGTAGAGTATTTATAACTGCTGGAACCTCTTCCTTTGCATTGTCCAGTAATTGTTGATTCACTTCTTTTGTCTGGGGTTTAAAAGCATTTTTACTTGTTTCCTTTCCATAAATAAAAATACTTAAACTTAAAAATAATAATAAAGTTATAATTTTCATATTTCACTCCCTTTATAAATTTTTTGTTCTGTTTATATAAAGACCAAAACCATAACATAGTGAATAATATATTAAATTACATAATTTTATCTCTTTTTTATCTTTCTAAAGATAAAATTAATTTTAAAATTTACATCTATTTTTCTTTTCAAAAAATATTTTATTATAATTTTTTCTCTATTCCTATTCCTGTAATAACTTCTTTTCTAGTAGTTTTTATTTCATAGCCATAAAGATTTCCATCATGTGAATCATAGTGATTTAATCCCACAGTAAAAGTAATTTTCATTGAACTATCAGATTTATAACGTAATCCAAGATTAAATTGATGAGCACTTAGTTGCATCATATCCCCAGTTGGGTGAGAATTTTGTCCTTTATCTATATATCCATACCCTAATAATAAATCAAACTTCTCATTTAGTACTTGTTCAAATCCAAATAAATATTCATTAGTATCCTTAAATTTATGATATAATTCCTTATCCATTTTCTTCTTACTTTCAAAAATTCTATTATAAGTAAAAAATATGCTCTGTAATTCATTTAACTTGTATTCTGCACCTAAGGAAAGAACACTTGGAAAATCTTTTCTCTGATCTACTGCAAATTTTGCTAAAAGCGTTTCTGCAATATGACCATCATCTGTTGTTATATGCCCATCATAATTTAATTTTGTTTCAGCTAAATATTTAATTCCCAAATTTAAATTTTTATCAAGTTGATAAAACAGCGATATTTCTGGTGCAAATCCTGTTGCAGTAATTTTTGATTTTACACCTTGACCAGTTATAACATAGCCTTCAGCTTCTATTTTTGAATATAAGGCTCTTCCTCCTAATCCTATTGCTAAATTATCTTTTAATTTATAGGTAAATCCCAAAATTATTCCCGGATTAAAAGATGTTACATTTAAATTTTCAATTCTATTGTATGAAACTTTATATTTTAAGAATCCTCCTTGACCTAAAGAACCTGCCCCGAAGTAAAATCCATAGTTTTCTGTATTATGAACATATGAAAGACTTGGTGCAAACTGTGATGTACTAGTTTCTAAAAAAGTATTATTTCTAAGTTTAAGTTTGTAATCAGGAAATATTACTAAGGTTCCACCATATATATAATCCCCAGTTCCTAAAAATATTGTAGAACTTGGATTTGAAAATACTGCTTCTGTGGAGATATATGCTGCTTGAGCAGGATTTCCAAAAGAAATAACACTTGAACTTGTTCCTATTTCTATTCCTCCAAGGGAAAAAGTCACTTTAGAAATCAATAAAAATAAAATTATTTTTTTCATATTTACTCCTTTTGTATACTTATTCATATTAATCCAAGTTTTTTCAGCTATTCACATAACATTATTATTTAATTCTATTAATTTTTTATTACAATAACTCTTACTAAATTCCTTTATTCTATAGAGTAAATTTTTATTTTTAGCTCTCTTTGTCAACATAAATTCTTGAATTATATAAAAGAATAAAACAATAATAATTTTCTTATTAAAAAAATTATAAAATGAATTTATTGAAAAAAATTAAAAATTATCTTAATTCAAAAAAAATTTTAAAAATATTAAAATTTTTTCAATATAAAAAATGACATACAAAATTGTTTTATTATTGTTAAAATATTATTTTTTTGTATACAAAAATTTATAAACTACTCTAGATTTAAAGAAAGTTTTATTTTTAGACCGTATTAAATACATCTTTTTTATTTCATAACAATACACCTGTGATTTTATGTCTTTTTTTACATTTTGAATACTTTAAAAATTATCTTTTTTGAAAAAATATTTGACTTTATTTGTAAAAAAAGGTACACTAGAAATATGAAATATAATTTCAATCAATGGTTTTCCAACAGAAATAAAATTACCATATAAATTTGGAGGTGGTTCTATGACAAATTTAGAATTAATTTATCGGGCAAGAAAAGGAAATGAAGAAGCTGCTAATAGGATATTTAAAGAATATAATAATCTTATTCTTTTAACAGCTAAAAAATATTTTTTTTATGGTGCTGATCACGATGATGTCATTCAAGAAGCTTCTATTGGTCTTATAAAAGCAATTCATTCATTTTGCGAAGGTAAAAATGCATCATTTAAGACATTTGCTTTCCTATGCATTAAAAGACAATTAATTACAGCTATTAAAAGTTCTAATTCAGGAAAACAAAGAATATTAAATATTGCTATAAGTAATTCTTCTGAAATAATATCAAAAAATTATGAGAATACAAGTATCAATATGTTTTCCTCTACTTCATTTAATAATCCTGAAGACTCATGTATATCAAAAGAAAAAATGAAATTGCTTAAAAAATTTATTAAGTCAAATCTAAGTAAGATGGAGAATGAAATTCTTGAATATATGCTGCTTGAAATGACTTATACTGAAATAGCTGAAATACTGGATAGAGAACCTAAAAGTATTGACAATGCAATTCAGAGAATCAAGAAAAAAATAAAAGTATTTATTAATGAATATGACAGCATCTAAATAAAAATAATAAAAGAGAATTCTTTTTAAAAAGAATTCTCTTTTATCATACTTTCCAGACTTTAATTTTTTATTTTAAATATTATTTTAATGAATAAATATAGTTACTGTATTCTTTTTTTAATATCTGTATTTTAACAGTATTTTCCTCAATTTTATTATTTATGTTTTCTATATCCTTGTCAAGCTCTACCAATCTTTTTATATATTCTTTTCCTTGAGTTGAATCATTTTTTACTGTATCTATATTTTTTCTAATTCTATCCTGCTCAGTAAGCTTTGCAGCATAAGCTCCTTTCAAATTGGTAAGTTCCATGTTTATATTTTCTACTTCCTGATGAAGTGAAGCAGCTTTCTTAAATAAGTTTTGCACATCTTTTGGAATAGAACTATTAGAAGAATATGCCATAAGTGTTTTACTGTCTAAATTTGAAAGATATATACTTTCAGTTTTTATTATTTCTTCTTTTACTGGAAATTTTAGTTCTTTATTAGAAGGAAGTTCTATTTCAAAACGATAAATTGCAGCAGTTTTTTCATAATATTTTTGAGGTTCAATCAATTTTGAATTTTGTATAAAAGGATGTTCCAAAATAATATTTTTTAAATTTTTACTACTATTTTTAAAATGGTATACCCTTTCATAAATATCTCTTTTATTTATTTTTAACACTCCATCACTTACAGATACAAAATCAGAATAATTTTTAAGTGAAGTTGAAATAATTCCACTAACTGATAAATCATCACCATAAGATATCATTCTGGTTTCATTTTCTGGAAGAAATTCTAAAAGTGCATCTCCAACATATGTACCATCATCATATACTGTAATGGGCCCAGCAGGAAGCTTCATTCCAGAACTATTCTTAAAACTTACTCCTAGTACAGGATTTGTATTCATATCCATTCTAGCACTTCCTCCATCAAATATAGAGAGTTTTTTTATTTCAAATGCACCTTCCATAAGTGGAATCATAGCACTCTGCTGACGTTCTAAAGTTATTGGTTTAGGCGATGTAAAAACAAACATTTCTCCTGCACTTCTTACATTGGTAACAGGAGTATTTCCAGCTCTGCCTGAATCTCTTTTAAAACTAAATTTTGAAGCTTTCTCAAAACTCATATCTGCATATGCCATTTCAGATATTTCAGATATTTCAGAAAAACCGCTTTCATGTACTTTTGCATTTGCAAATCCTGCAATTGATAAAGGTAATATAGGTCTATTTAAATGATAAGGAGGATATAACTCTTGTATAAAAGAGACAGGACGACCTGTAACAAGAGATAATTCCACATCTTTCCAATCCATTTCACCAACATTATCAACTATAGCCCAACCTTGAAAATAAGGTTTTTTTTCTGTTATATCAAATCTATATGTTGCCTTCCAAACAGGACTTGCTATAACATAACTTATTTCAATTTCTCTTTTTTTATCTCCAGCTAAATATATGTTTATACTTTTAATATTTTGATTTTTAGATTCTAATATAAATTCTAAAGCCCTATTAATATCATCTGCAATCTTTTTATCAGTGAAATTATAAGAAGTAATTTCATCTATTTTTATTAATTCAATTCCTTCTTTAGTTAAAATAGATAAAATTCCTCCATCAATAATCCCATCTGCAGTTTTTATTTTTTTTACTTCAGCTCCCATAATTTTCCCTGTTATCTTTTTATCAGTAGAAATTTCTATTTCTGCTCCACGCAAAGCATTTAAAATTTCAATAAGTGTAGGGTTATTTTCTAAATTAATACTGAGGCTTTCAAGGGTTCTTCTGAAAGTTTCTTCAGAAGAATAGCTTATAAGAGGCAATTCTGTAGTTGGATCATAAATTATCATAGATTTTAAAACATCATTTAAAGCATTTTTTTCAAATAAAAAAGATAATTTTGAACTATTTTCAAGATAGCCTTTATGTTCGAAATATCCTACCCCTGAAGAATAAAGAGTTACTTTTTTAATAGGAACTTCACTGTTCTTTGAAACATCTGCTTTTAAGTTTACACTTCTCCCCAAGAATAAACTCATAAAAAGTAATAAAAATATAAATTGCATAATTCCTCCTTACATGAAATATGAGATAAAATTTAACATATTATTAATGTGTAACTTCTTTATAATTAAATAACCTTGATATTTGTTTAATTAGGGGATTCTAATTTGAATCAGCTGTTATTTTTGCAGATATCATATTTTCTATTTTTATGTTTTTCGGCTGACTTAATAAGCCATTACATTTTTATCTTTGGGTATTTTCTATATTTTCATCAGATTTATATCAAGTTTTAACTTTTAATATTCAGAAAATTAAGATATATTTTGATATTTATTCAAAATTTCTTTCCCTTCAGCTGCTATAAATAATTTGTTTCCATGCTCTGAAACATATATAAGAGCTTCTTTCATAGCAGGTATATCTCCAAGTTTTTCATAACATAAAGCTGAGTAATATTTAGAAAAACACTTACTGCAGGGAACATTTTCTTGTTGAAATTTTTTTTCATAGTAATCAATTACTTTTTGATATTCTCCATCAAGTCTATCAAGATGAACAGCTATTTCTTTTATTAATTTTTTTAAACGATCAACCATACTGTCTTTATTTCCAATATGAATATTTTTATTGTTTTTATCTTCAGAAGCAGCAGTAATATTTTTATAACATTCCTGCAAATAAGCATTATAATGTTCTACCATTGCTCTATCTCCATCTACAGCATAAAATACACACAAGTTATAATAATATGCAGCTTTAAAAGTAGAGTTTTTTTCCAGTTTATCTAATGGAATATTTTCAGCAGTTAATATTGCTTTTTTTATATCTCCATTTGAGAAATATCCAACAGAAAGATTAAGGGTAACAAAAAAATATTCCATCCTGTTTTTTATTATTTTTTTATCAAGAATATTTTTATTCATTTTAATATAGGTTTCAGGATCACATTGTATATCAAGAACAACTGAAGGTTCTTTTATTTTTTTTAAAATATAGAAGTTTTTTCCTAAAATCACTGCCAAACTTAAAACTGTTATTATAGCCAGACTCCAAATAACTGTAGATATCATTGTATTTTTCCCCCAAACCCCTTAATAAATTTTATAAAAATTTTTATTCACTCATTGTAAAACATTTCTTTGATATTTTATCTTAGATCTATATTTTATAAAATATCATAAGAAAAGTTATAAAAATCATTTCAATTCCAAATAAAAATATATAATTTTTTTAGTATAAATTTCTCTGAAAAAATTAATCAAACTTCATTTATATAATATCTTATTTTAATAAAAATTTCTACCTAATATTAAGTTTTATCTTTTTTCATTATGTAGCTAATATTTTTTATTTATATATTTCATTATTTTAAAGAGAGTCAATGTTGTATTCTTCTTGTATATATAGTATAATTTATAGGAAGAATTTAAAATACTTATGAGGTGAATATTGTGGATCAAAGAATTGAAAAATTAGCTAAAAATCTTATCAGCCACTCTTGCAGAATAGAAAAAGGCGAAAAAGTTTTAATAGAATCTTTTGGAGAAGCTTCTAAAAATCTGGTGAAAGCCTTAATAAAAGAAACATACGCAGCTGGGGGATATCCATTTGTTACAAATAAAGATCAAACTCTATTAAGAGAACTATTAAAAGGGTGCAGTATAGAGCAAATAAAAATGATGGCTAAATATGAACTTGAAAGAATGAAGGATATGGATGCCTACATTGCCATCAGAGGAACTGATAATTCTACTGAAATGTCAGATATAGCTTCTGATAAAATGAAAATATATTCTGAATATTTTACTAATCCTGTTCATTTAAATGAAAGAGTAAATAATACTAAATGGGTAGTTCTAAGATATCCAAATAATTCTATGGCTCAGCTTGCAGGTACATCTCTTGAAGCATTTGAAGATTTTTATTTTGATGTATGCTGTTTAGATTATTCTAAAATGGAAAAGGCTATGGAATCTTTATCAATTCTTTTAAACAAAACTGATAAAGTAAGGATAAAAGGAAATGGTACTGATATATCTTTTTCTATTAAAAATATTCCAAATGTAAAATGTTATGGACTTAGAAATATTCCTGATGGAGAAATATATACTGCTCCTGTTAAAGACAGTGTCAATAGAGTTATTTCTTATAACACACCATCTAACTATCAGGGATTTACATTTGAAAATATAACTTTTGAATTTAAAGATGGAAAAATAATAAAAGCTGCAAGTAATGATAGTGACAAAATCAATCAAATTTTAGATACTGATGAAGGAGCAAGATATATAGGAGAATTTGCTATTGGAGTTAATCCATATGTTTTAAAGCCTATGAAAGATACTCTTTTTGATGAAAAAATAGCTGGAAGCATCCACTTTACACCTGGACAGGCCTATAAAGCTGCAGATAATGGAAATAATTCAAGTATTCACTGGGACCTTGTTTTAATTCAAAGAGAAGAATGGGGTGGAGGAGAAATCTGGTTTGATGATGTTCTCATCAGAAAAGATGGTATCTTTGTTATTGATGAATTAAAAGTATTAAATCCAGAAAACTTAAAATAATTTACTAGGAGGAATAATGAATATTCTTATGGCGCTTTCTCAGCTGGAAGTAACTGGAGCGGAGGTTTATGCTGTTACTCTTGGTGATGAACTTATTAAGAGAGGAAATAATGTAATTATAGTCTCAGATACTCTTACAAAGGAAAGCAAGGCTAAATATATAAAATTAGAATTTAACAAAAGAGGTTTTAAGGAACGTATAAATCAGATAAAAACTCTTTTAAGAATAATAAAAGAAAATGATATACACATAGTTCATGCACATTCAAGAGCTTCTTCATGGAGCTCTCAAATAGCATGTAAAATTGCTGGGATACCTCTTGTTACATCTACACATGGAAGACAGCCAGTACATTTGAGCAGAAAAATATTTAAAGCATTTGGAGATTTGACTATTCCTGTATGTGAAAATATTCAGAAACATCTAATAAATGAGCTTGGAGTTTCATCTAAAAATACTGTGGTATTAAGAAATCCTGTCAATACTTTAGAATATCCTTTTGTTCCTCAAAAAAAAGATGGGAGCAAAAAAATTCTTTCTATAATTGGAAGACTTTCTGGTCCTAAAGGAGAAGTGGCTTATAAACTGCTGGAAATACTTTCACAAATGGAAAATCTTGAAATAAGACTGATTGGAGGAAAGGATATTCCTGAAAAATTTCAAAAATTCTTTAAAAATGAAAATATAAAATTTATGGGATATGTAAGTGATGTTCCTGAAAAAATAAAAGAATCTGATATTGTCATAGGAGCTGGAAGAGTAGCAGTTGAGGGTATTTTATCTGGTAAACCTGTTATAGCTATTGGTGAAGCTAAATATATTGGACTTATTACTAATAACAATTTAGCTGAAGCTCTTGCTTCAAATTTTGGTGATATAGAATTTAACAATTCTGAAAATTTTAACTGGAATCAAATAAAAGATGATATAGAATCAGCTTTCACTCTTACTGAAAAAGAATTGTCAGATTTAAGAGAGAGTATAGAAAAAGAATTTGATTTGAATATAATTACTGATAAAATTGAAAAGATATATGCCAGATTATATGTTCTTAAAAGAAAATATGATATTCCTGTAATCATGTATCATCGAGTAGTTAATGATGAGAATGAAGGGGGAGTTCATGGAACATACATTACTGCAAAGAAATTTGATGAACATATGAGATATTTGAAAGAACATGGTTATTGTCCTATAACTTTTAAAGAGCTTTTAAAGATAAACTACAGAAATAGATTTAATAATGGAAAAAAATATGTTATACTTACCTTTGATGACGGATATGAAGATAATTATAAAATTGCATTTCCCATCTTGAAAAAATATCAATTTAAGTGTATTATATATTTAGTATCACACCTAAATTACAATAAATGGGATGTTGAAGTTCCTGAGAATCCTGAAAAAGAGTTCACTCTTATGACATGGGATATGATAAAGGAAATGCAGGAATATGGTATAGAATTTGGCGGTCATACTATGACACATCAAAAACTTGCTCACATACCTTTTGAGCAGGCAAAGAAAGAAATAACTATATCTACACAATTCTTAGAAGAAAAATTAGGAGAAAAGCTTGTATGTTTTGCGTATCCTTATGGAGATCTTAATGAACAGGTTAAGGAATTTGTCAGAAATTCTGGTTACTCTTTTGCTGTGGCGACTGATTCAGGAGATTTATCATTTTCTGAAGATTTATTTCAAATCAGGAGAATTGGTATTTTTCCTACAAATAATATGTTAAGTTTTAAAAGAAAAGTACATGGAAATTATAATTTTATTAAACTTAGACGAGAACATAAATCCTCTAAGTCTTAATTTTACTGGGGAGGTTTTTCATGAAAAAAATATTTGCTTTGCTTTCTGCTTTTGTTTTATGTTCATCTCTAAGCTTGGCTCAAAGTGAAAATAAGCTTCAAATTGGTGCTGGTGTAGGTTTTACTAATCATTTTTTTAAAGGGGATTCCATTACTTATCCTATTCCTGTATTAGATATCAGATATGATGATTTTTATGTATCTGGAATAGCTATGGGATATGATATGTATAGTGAAGATGATTTTACTTTATCATTATTTCTTAATCCTTTTGACGGTTTTCCTATAAAAGGAAGCAAACTTGATCATGGATATAGAACTATTGATGAAAGAAAACCTCAAGTGGCAGTTGGAATGGTATTATCATATAATCTGAATTTTTATGATATGACTGCTGTGGTAGCTTTCTCTGGAGGAGAAAGAGGGGTAAAAGGAAGTGCTCGTATAATCAAACCTTATAAAGTTACTGATAATTTTACATTGATTCCATCATTTGGAGCAAGCATCTATTCATCTAATTATGTTGACTACTATTTTGGAATAGACAGTAATGAATTAGGTGGAAAAATAACTGATACTTATTCACCAGATACTGCTTATTCTTTAGGTCTTAGCTTAGCTGCTGAATATTATCTGAATGACAAAATAACACTTTTAGCTTTTCTGTCTGCTGATAGATTCTCTTCTGAAATTGGAGATTCTCCCATCATAGACAACAATAAACTTATTATGGTTGGAGCAGGAGTGAAATACTCATTTTAATTAAAAAGAAAAAGCTGATTCAAATAAGAAAATTTGTTTCAGCTTTTTTTATTATATATTCAATAATTTTTCAGCAACATATACTGCATTTACCGCATCTGCTGAATAATATGCTCCCATAGATACAGCTATTTCTTCAGTTAGAGGAGCACCTCCTACCATTATTTTTATATTCTCTGTTATTCCTTTATCTCTAAGATATTTGATAGTTATTTTCATAGATTCCAGTGTAGGAGACAGCATTGCAGAAAGCATTAATATGTCTGGAGAATATTTTTTAATATAATCCTCGATTTTTTCCTGTGGAACATCTACTCCCATATCTATCATTTCAAATCCGTTGCTTTCCAGCATTAATATGCAAAAGTTTTTTCCTATATCATGAAAATCTCCATGTACACTTCCTATTAATATTTTTCCTTTTTTTATCATATCTCCATCTTTAAGGTGAGGTTTCAATATTTTTATACTTTTTTCCATTATCTTTGCAGCTTCCAACACATCATACATAGTGAGAGTTTTTTCCTTAAACATTTCTCCTGCTTTAGTCATACCTTTTAATAATGAATCAGTTAATATTTCTTTAGGATCAATTCCCATGTTCAAAGCTTCTTCTGTAAGTTTTTCTATTTCATTCCCTTCACCATTTATTAATTTTTCTGAAATTATTTCTAAAATATCTTTCATTCCTCTCACCTCTTGGATTATTATAATTTTATTATATTCTATTGTGATAGATATTGGAATATGTTATTTGTTTTATTATAAATTTGTTTTTTATCTAATTAATTATCGGACTTTAAAATATAGAAAATAAAAGACAGAGATTTTATTTTCTCTGCCTTTCTATGCTGCTCTCCTAGAATTTATACCCCAGTCCTGCTCCTACTATCCATTCGCCTTTTATTTTGTTTTTACCTGTACCATTATGTGAATCTCTTTCCACTGCATAAGTTCCCTTTAGATCAAAGAGCATTCCACTTTCAAGTTCAAGGGTATATTTTGCATTCAGTCCTATACTAAATATTCTTGTATAGCTTACCCCTGCTGTCAGTGTACTCTTTCCTTTTTCATGTGGTATTACTTTTTTAAGGTCTACTCCTACTTTAGCTGCTGTATAGTCAAATGATTTTGAATCTGTTTCTATAGTTAAAGCTTTGTTTCCTTCCTTTGCTCCATCTTGGTCTATGTAAGTATATGACAGTGTTCCATATGGTTCTAGGAATAGATTATCTCCAATGTTATGAGAATATCTTCCATTCAAATAGATATCATATGATATATCATTATAGTTTGATGAATAATTTCTTGTTTCAGTTAT
>NZ_JAWDXO010000024.1 GCF_032477075.1 Fusobacterium sp.
TATATAGTTTCAAGTGTCTGTTGAAAAAGATAGATACACAGCTTGGTAAGAATAGCTGCGGGGGTACACCTGGTCCCATACCGAACCCAGAAGTTAAGCTCGTAAACGCTGAAAGTACTTGGAGGGAAGCCTCCCGGGAGGATAGGTACTTGCCAAGCTTTTTAATTAAAAGTAAATAGTTTATATATGCTTAGTGAAAATAGCTATGGAGGTACACCTGGTCCCATACCGAACCCAGAAGTTAAGCCCATAAACGCTGAAAGTACTTGGAGGGAAGCTTTCTGGGAGGATAGGAATTTGCTAAGCTTTTTTAATTGTTATATATAAAAAATATAGTAACTATTATTAAGTAATATGATTTTTAATAAAATAAGTAAAAAGTTAATAAATTTAATCAAAAAATGAAAAAAAGAGTTCCATTTTGTTGGAATTCTTTTATTTTTTGAAAACTGTTTTTCATTCTTTAAATATGATATGAAGAATGATATTAATGAAGTCATTTGAATTCTTTAAACATTAAAAATATGTATCATTTATTAGTAAAAAAACTATTTAGTTTTGATAGTTTCTATGTTATTATAATATAAATAGAATTAAAATCTTACACAATTAAATGAGGAGGGGTCAAAAAATGATATGTAAAGATAATATTGGGTTTAAAGAACTAAAAAGTTATATATCAACATTTGAGGATAAAAAAAGTGCTCTTATTATAGTTCTACACAAAGCTCAAGAAATTTTTGGATATATTCCAACTGAAGTCCAGGAATTCATAGCTGAGAAATTGGAAATTCCAGTAGCAAAAGTATATGGGGTAGTAAGTTTTTATAACTTCTTTTCTATGGAGCCAAAGGGAAAATATCAAATATCTGTATGTACAGGTACAGCATGCTATGTTAGAGGAGCAGGGAAAGTTCTAGAGAATCTTGAAAAAGAACTTGATATAGGAGTAGGAGGAGTTACTAAAGATGGACTTTTCTCTCTTGATTGTTTAAGATGTGTGGGAGCATGTGGATTAGCTCCAGTAGTTATTGTTGGTAAGGAAGTTCATGGAAAGGTAAAACCAACTGATATAAAAAAATTAATTGAAACTTATATGGAAAAGGAAAGACAAGAGAACGCTTAAATTTGGGGAAATACAAGTAATTATTCAGGAGGGACTAATGAACTGCAATAAGAAAATTTTGATATGTGGCGGAACAGGTTGCTTATCATCTAAAAGCGATGAGATAAAGATAAACTTAGAAAAATATATAGCTGAGTATAATGTGAAAGATGTAGAAGTGGTTCTTACAGGATGTTTTGGTTTTTGTGAAAAAGGACCAATAGTAAAAATAATACCTGAAAATACATTCTATATAGAAGTAAAACCAGAAGATGCAGAAGAAATAATCAAGATAGATATAATAGATGGGGAAAAAATAGAAAGATTACTTTATGTAGATCCTAAAACTGAAGAACGTATTCATGACTCTAAAGATATGGAATTCTATCAAAAACAAGAAAGAAGAGCTCTTAAAAATTGTGGAGTTATTGACCCTGAAAATATAGATGATTTCTTGAAAAATGATGGATATAAGGGAATAGAAAAAGTTTTAAAGACTATGAGTAATAGGGATGTAATAAAGGAGATATTTGCTTCTGGACTTAGAGGAAGAGGAGGAGGAGGATTCCTTACTGGTATCAAATGGGAGATTGCCTCTAATATAAAAGATGAACAAAAATATATTGTATGTAATGCTGATGAGGGAGACCCAGGAGCATTTATGGATAGATCTATACTGGAAGGAGATCCTCATTCAGTAATAGAAGGAATGATGATAGCTGGATATGCTATTGGAGCTACAGAAGGTCTAGTATATATCAGAGCTGAGTATCCTTTAGCTATTCATAGATTATCAGTTGCTATAGAATCTGCAAGAAAAAAAGGATTTTTAGGAAAAAATATATTAGGAAGCGATTTTGAGTTTGATATTGAATTAAAATTTGGAGCAGGAGCCTTTGTATGTGGAGAAGAAACTGCTCTTATTCATTCAATGGAAGGAAGAAGAGGGGAGCCCACTTCTAAGCCCCCATATCCAGCAGAAAAAGGATTTTGGGATAAACCTACAGTAGTAAATAATGTTGAAACTTTGGTAAATGTACCAGGAATACTTTTACATGGAAAAGAGTGGTTCAGAGAAGTGGGAACTGAAAAATCTCCAGGAACAAAAGTATTTGCTTTAGCAGGAAAAATTAATAATGTGGGACTTGTTGAGGTTCCTATGGGAATAACTTTAAGAGAAATAATATTTGAAATTGGTGGAGGAATCAAAGATAATAAAAAATTTAAGGCAGTACAGACAGGAGGGCCATCTGGAGGATGTCTGACTGAAAAAGACCTTGATACTCCAATAGATTTTGATACTTTAAGTAAAAAAGGTTCTATCATGGGATCTGGAGGAATGGTAGTAATGGATGAAGATGACTGTATGGTTGCCATTGCAAAATTCTTCCTGGAATTTACTCTTGATGAATCTTGTGGGAAATGTACACCTTGCAGAGTGGGAAATACAAGACTTTATGAAATGCTTGATAAAATAACTCAAGGAAGAGGGACATTGGAAGATCTTCATCTTTTACAAGAGTTATCTGAAGGAATAAAAGCAACTTCTCTATGTGGATTGGGGCAAACATCTGCTAATCCTGTTCTTTCTACATTAGCTCAATTTTATGATGAATATGTTGAGCATGTAGTGGATAAGAGATGTGCTGCTGGAGCATGTCAAAAACTTATTACATATTCTATTACAGATAAATGTATTGGATGTACAGCTTGTGCAAGAGTATGTCCAATAGATGCTATTACAGGTACTGTAAAACACAGACATGAAATAAATAATGAAATCTGTATAAAATGTGGAGCTTGCTATGAGACTTGTAAATTCGGTGCAATTGTAAAACTATAATATTTCTGATGAGGTGAACGAATAAAATGAGAATGATAAGACTTAAGATAGATGGAAAAATAGTACTGGCACCAGAAGGGACAACTATACTGAATGCAGCATTAAAAGCTGGTATACATATTCCGCACTTGTGCTATATGCAAATGGATGATATTGGATATAAAAATAACTGTGCATCATGCAGAGTTTGTGTAGTAGAAGTAAAAGGAATGAACAGGCTTCTTCCTTCTTGTACAACTCCAATAGTTGAAGGAATGGAAGTAGTAACTAACTCTCTTCAAGTAATGCAGAAAAGAAGAATGGTAGTAGAACTTATGCTTTCAGATCATCCAAAAGATTGCTTAATATGCGGAAAAAATGGAGAATGTGAACTTCAGAAACTTGCTATCTCTTTTGGACTGAGAGAAATGAGATTTGAAGGAAAGGAAGCAATTCATGATAAACAGCATTCGATTTCTATAACTAGAGATATCACAAAATGTATCATGTGCAGAAGATGTGAAACTATGTGTGGAGATATTCAAACTTGTGGAATTCTTACAGGAATAGATAGAGGATTCAATGTTGTAGTTAATACAGCTTTTAATAGAAATCTTATTGAAACTGACTGTACTTTCTGTGGGCAGTGTGTAGCTGTATGCCCAGTTGGAGCATTGTATGAAACTGATAATAGTTTTAAATTATCTCGTGACCTTATAAATCCTAATAAAAAAGTTATAGTGCAAGTTGCTCCAGCTGTAAGAGTAGCCATTGGGGAACTTTTTGGAATACCTGCTGGAACAGACTCAACTGGAAAAATGGTTACAGCCCTTAAAAAATTAGGGTTTGATGGAGTATTTGATACAAATTTTGCAGCAGATATAACTATAATGGAAGAAGCTACAGAATTAAAACATAGATTAGATGATTATTTAGCTGGAAATAAAGATATAAAACTTCCATTATTTACTTCTTGCTGTCCATCATGGGTAAGATTTGTAGAGCTTAATTTCCCAGAAATGTTAGATAATCTTTCAACTACAAGATCACCACAACAGATATTTGGGTCTTTAGCAAAGCATGTATGGGCTGAAAAAATGGGAATAGATAAAAAAGATCTTGTATGTGTATCTATAATGCCTTGTATTTCTAAGAAATATGAAGCATCTAGAGAAGAATTTACAGTTGAGCAAAACCCAGATGTAGATTATTCATTAACTACAAGAGAGCTTGGAAGAATTTTAAAACAATATAATATAGACTTTAATTCACTTCAAGAAAGCGAATTTGATTCACCTATGGGGAAATCTACAGGAGCAGCAGATATTTTTGGTAGAACTGGAGGAGTTATGGAAGCTGCTTCAAGAACATTGTATGAATGGGCTACTGGAACTAAACTGGAAGATGTAGATTTTGTTCCTATGAGAGGGTTTGAAGAATTAAGAGTAGCAGAAGTAAAAGTTGGAGGTGAAACTCTTAGACTTGCTGTAGTTCATGGATTAGGAGCTGCCAGAAAAGTTGTAGAAAAAATAAAATCTGGAGAAGAAAATTTTCATGCTGTAGAAGTGATGGCATGTAAAGGTGGATGTGTAGGTGGAGGAGGACAACCGTACCACCATGGAAACTTTGATATTGTAAAAACAAGAGCAGCAGCTATTCAAAATATAGATTATCACAAAGAAATAAGAACATCTCATAATAATAGATATGTTATAGATCTTTATAGAGAATCATTAGGAAAACCTTATGGAGTTATGACACATAAACTTTTCCATACTCACTATATAGATAGAAAAAATAAATAACAAATAAAAGCAGGATTGATACTGATCCTGCTTTTTGTATATTTAATATTCACCATTTTGTTCCAGATACTTTTCCATTTTCATAAGACGTTTTTTATTTTCTACTATGTTCTTTCTGCTCACTAGAGCAACAATTGTTTCTATGTTCATTAGAGAACTGGTATATGAATTATAAAAACTAAAATTTTCTACACTATTAATTATAACCTTATCTACTTTCTGTGCTATTGGGGAGGTATAAAAGTCAGTAAAAGAAATTATTTTAGCTCCAGTATCTCTTGCCATTTGAACAGCAAACTTTGTATTCTGTGAATAGCGATTGAAAGAGATAGCAATAACCACATCACTTTTATTGAGATCAATAAGTCTGTCAACAATAGGCCCATTATCATTTAAAACAAAAACATTAGGTCTTATACAGGAAAGCATTATTCCAAATGTAGAAGCAAGACCTGCACAGGCACGGTATCCTACAATAAATACTCTTTTAGCTTTTGAAATGATATCAGCAGTTTCTATAAATTTTTTATCCTCTTTAGTGGAGATATCAGCAGTAATATTTTTTAGTACATTCTGTCTAAATGCTTTAATTAATTCAACTTCAGAAAGCTTATCATATTGTTCTATTTTTTCATAAGGAATTTCCCTTACATCAAAAGATGGTTCTTGATCAGCAATCTCCATTTGCAAGGCTTTTTTAAATGCTGAAAAGTTTTCAAATCCGATTTTTTTTGATAATCTGACTACAGATGAAGGGCTTACATTAAGAATTTCAGCTATTTCATTGGAAGTAAGAAAACAGGTTGTTTTTTTATTGCGAAGTATATAATCTAATATTATTTTATCTTTATTAGTAAGATCAGATTTATATGAAGAATTTTCAATAGTAGTTTTCATAAGATTGCTCCTGTAAGAATTATTATGATAATATTTTAGTTTGCTCTGAGAATAATGTCAATAATAATTTATTGACAAAAAAAATGTATAGTGTTAAAATGATTTTAAAAAATCAAAATAAAATTAATAATGATTTCATAAAATCTTAGAAAGGCAATAAATATGAAAAAGATGACAGAGGGGAATGTAACAAAAAATATTTTTTTCTTTGCAATACCTATATTTTTAGGGAATATTTTTCAACAGATGTATAATGCTGCAGATGCTGTAATAGTAGGGAAATTCAGTGGAAAAGAGGCATTAGCAGCAGTGGGAACAGCTGGACCTATAATGAATATATTGATATTTTTTGTAATTGGTTTTTCATTGGGATCAGCTATACTTATGGCTGAATTTTATGGTTCTGGAGATATGGAAAAATTAAAGAGAGAAATAGCAACAACAATAAAAGCAGGCATAATATTTATTTTTCTTCTTTCTATTATTGCATTATTTGGTACAAAATATATACTGATTTTAATGAAGACTCCACCAGAAATAATGAGAATGGCAGAAGATTATTTACAGATAATAATAATAGGACTGGAATTTTCTTTTTTATATAATATATTATCTGCTGAAATGAGAGCTGTTGGAGATTCAAAAACACCTTTAGTTATATTGATAATATCAGTAATTTTAAATATTGGATTAGATATATATTTTATAAAAGAATTAAAGCTAGGAGTAAAGGGTGCTGCTTATGCAACTGTTATATCTCAAATAGCAGCAGTAATTATTTCAATTTTAAATATTTACTATAAAATGCCTGTTCTTAGATTAAAGGTAAAAGAATTTACAATAGACTTAATTTTGTTGAAAAAAACAATGTCATATAGCTTATCTTATGCAGTTCAGCAAACTATAATTTTCACAGGAGCTGTATTTGTACAAGGAGCAGTAAATCCTTTAGGAATAGACTCAATAGCAGCTTTTAATTCTGGATGCAGAATAGATGGATTTATACTTACTCCAGGAGATAGTATGGGAGCAGCTCTTACTACATTTATTTCTCAGAATAGAGGAGCTGGAAAAAATGAAAGGATATTTCAAGGTTTTAAAAGGGCTTTAACTATGTCATTATTATATTGTGTAATAACAGCAATATTTATATTTATTTTTTCAGAATCAATTATGAAAATTTTTATTGATTCAAGTGAGATAGAAACAATATTTTTAGGAAAAATGTATTTAAGGACAATAGTCTTTTTTTATATACTTACAGCAATTTGTAATACATTGCAGGGATTTTTCAGAGGATTGGGAAGAATGGATGTAACTTTAGTGGCAACACTTATTCAAATTCCTATTAGAATAATCCTATCGTATATACTTACAAAATATATAGGAATATCAGGAGTCGCTGTAGGAATGGGAATAGGGTGGATATTTATGGCAATATATGAAGCATATTTATATATGGGATACAGTAACAAAAGGAGAGAAATAAATGGAATACATATTTGAAAAGAAAGAGGATTGCTGCGGATGCAGTGCCTGCTATAATGTTTGCCCCAAAGAAGCAATAAAAATGACAGCTGATAGAGAGGAATTTTTGTATCCTAAAATCAATCAATCTCTTTGTATAGATTGCCAATTGTGTAAAAAAATCTGTCCTGTTATAAATGAAAAGGAACTTAAAAATAAAGTTGAAGGAGATTTCTATTTGGCAATACACAAAAGTAATGATGTTCTTAAAAATTCAACTTCTGGAGGAGCTTTTACAGCTGTTTCAGATATTTTTTTAAAAGAGAATGGGATAATATGCGGAGTTGATTTTGATGATAATTTTTGTGTTGTACATAAAATGGCAGAAACAAGTGAAGAAAGAGATAGATTTAGATTCTCTAAATATGTACAAAGTGAATTGGGAGATATTTTTATCCAAATAAAGAAAGAATTAATAGCTGGAAGAAAAATTTTATTTTCTGGAACTCCATGTCAATGTGCAGGACTTAAAGCCTATGTAGGCAATACATCCTTAAAGAAAAACTTATATATTTGTGACCTAATATGTCATAGTGTGCCAAGTCCATTTATTTGGGAAGAATTTAAAAAAATATTAGAAAAAGAAAATGGCGGAATACTTGATGAAGTACATTTTAGAACTAAAAAACTAGATTGGAGCAGAAGTAACAGCAATAAATCTTTTCTTTTTTCTACAACTGAAATGAATGATGTTCAAGGAGATGAAAGATTCTATAAAATGTTTTTTGGTCTGCTTTCAATAAGTCGTCCATCTTGTTCAGCATGCAGATTTACTGATACTCATAGAGTTTCAGATATAACAATTGCTGATTATTTTGGAATAGAAGAATTTTCTCCTGAAAAATATGATAAGAGAGGACTTTCATTGGTTATTGTCAATAATGAAAAGGGAGAAGATATTCTTAATAAAATGAAAACTGATATGGAAATGGAAAAAAGAAAAAGTTCAGAGTCTGTAAAACATCAGCAGAGATTAAGTTGTCCAATATCTTATCCTGAAAATAGAGAAGAATTTTGGGACAATGTTATTGAAGTTGGATTGGAAGAAACAATGAAAAAATATAAGATATTTAAGTAAGTAGAAAAAAATGGGCTGTTGCAAATTAGTGATTTACGAACTAATTTATGCAGCCTCTTTTATTTTTTTCATAGTTGTATAATATTAGAAATTTGAAAATTTTTTAGTATTTTATACCTTTTTGGTAATTGAGTTATTTTAAATTTCCAGAGCTCTGTTTATTATTTTTTATTATTAATTATATACATATAATCTTCAATGGTATCTATGTCTTTAAATTCTTTTTCAGAAGAAAATTTAACAAGATTAATGATTGGAGTTTTTTTAATAACACTTTTTCCACCGATATCTCCTTCTAGTTTTAGTAATTCTTCTTTTTTATCTTCTGGAAAAAATACAGGAGAAAATCTTTTTTCTTCAACTACAGGAACAGTTATAAGATTAGTTTTCTGAAATTCATAATATAGATTTAAAATTGTATTTTCAGATAATAAAGGCTGATCTCCAGGAAAAAAAGCTATTCCTTCACCTGTGGAATTCTCTATTCCAAGTTTTATACTTTCACTTTGCCCAAAATCAGCAAAAGAATTATAATAATAATTAAAATTATATTTATAAGCAAGTTCTTCAATCCATTTTTCTCTTCCACAAATGATAACTTTATTGAAAGGAATATGAAGAATTTTTTGTAATGTTGATTCTAAAAGGGGGATTCCATTGTATGATAGAGAGAGTTTATTTTTTCCCATTCTTTTAGAAAATCCAGAGGCCATAATTACAGCATCTAATTTTTTTAAAGGATATATATCTTTTTCTTTAAGGCTTCCCATAAATACTCTTGGAGAAAAAGCATTTTCATATAATTTATAGACTGTTTTTAGAGTTGTATGAAATTTATTAAGATACTTTTCTTCATCAATTCCATTAAAAAAAAGATATTTTTTTGAATTTATACTGGAATTTTTAAAATAATCAGCTGATAAGATATATTTCTGTAAAAAATCAGAAGTAATTTTTTTATTTATATCATCAGGAAATTTTTCTTTTAGAAGTTCAAATCTGTGAATATTTTTTTCAGAGATATTTAAATCAAGTATATCCATATTGATTACTCCAATTATTTTTGTAGAAAAATCAGGAATACAAGGTTCATAATTATTCCATTCCTTTAATAATTTATTTTTTGCTCCATCACCTTCAATTAAAATAAAATCATAATTTTTTTTAATACTTTTTATTTCTTCATAAGATAAAGAATGAAGTTTTTTATTTTCAACTTTACTTCCAGCTATAGTTATATTTTTATTTTTTCCGGAAAAAATCTTATTTCCTATAATAAGAGTTTCATATTTTTCTTCAGAAGGGAAATAAATTTTTGTAGTAGTAGTTATAAGAACTTTTCCAAATTTTGAAAGTTTCTCTGCAAGAAAATATAAAAGAGAAGTTTTACCCCCAGCACCTGTTATAGTTATTACATCATTTTTTATAATATTAAAATAATTAAAAGTCATAACTTCCTCCATTTTATTTAACTTTATACAGTATTGTATATGAAATTTTTTTTCCAGTCTATAAAAATTTTAAAAAATGTATTGACATAAATTGAAAAAAGTTATAATATACTTCTAACAAATGAATCAACCATCAAGAGAGACTGAGGGACTGGCCCTATGATGTTTCAGCAACCTGCCATTATGGTGTGGTGCTAATTCCAGACAGATGGATAGACTAATAAAATTAGTGTAATTTATCTCTATTCCTTGATGGCAGTAGAGATTTTTTTTTACTTAAATATAGATATGGAGGAGCACAGGAATGATCAAAATAGAAAAAATAAACAAAATATATTCTAATGGCTTTCATGCAGTAAAAGATGTAAGCCTTGAAGTAAAAAAAGGAGATATATTTGGAATAATAGGTCTTAGTGGGGCAGGAAAATCTTCTCTTATAAGGCTTTTAAACAGATTAGAAGAACCTACAAGTGGTAGTATAGTAATAGATGGAATAGATATAACAAAACTTTCTAAGAATGATCTTTTAGAAAGAAGAAAAAAAATAGGAATGATATTTCAGCATTTTAATCTTTTAGCTTCAAGGACAGTTGGAGAGAATGTATCATTTGCATTAGAAATAGCTGGATGGAATAAGGATAAAATAAAAGATAGAGTAAAAGAGCTGTTAGAGGTAGTAGAGCTTTCAGATAAAATGAATTCATATCCAAGTCAATTAAGTGGAGGGCAAAAGCAGAGAGTGGCAATAGCCAGAGCATTAGCAAATAATCCAGATATACTTTTATCAGATGAAGCAACTTCAGCTCTTGACCCTAAAACTACAAATTCGATACTGGAGCTTATAAAAAATATTCAGCAGAAATTTGGTCTTACAGTAGTTATGATAACTCATCAGATGGAAGTTATCAGGGATATCTGTAATAGAGTAGCAGTTATGTCAGATGGAGAAATAGTTGAAACAGGAGGTGTACATCATATTTTCTCTAATCCAAAGGAAGAAATAACAAAAGAACTTATTTCTTATCTTCCTAGTACAGAGGAAAGAGGAATAGAGATAATGAAAACTAAGGGAAAATATATAGTAAAACTTAAATTCTTAGGAACTATAGCAGAAGAACCAATAATTTCACAAGCATTAAGAAAATTTGATATAGATTTCAGTATAATTGGAGGCTCAATAGACCATCTTTCTACAATGAAAGTAGGACATCTATTTATTGAATTATCAGGAGATATAAAGCAGCAACAGGAAGCAATAGAATGGTTCAATGAATCAGGAGTTATAGTGGAGGTAGTTTATAATGGTATTTAGTATGATTTTAGATTCAACATTGGAGACATTATATATGGTATTTTTTTCAACTTTATTTTCATTGATAATGGGATTCCCAATAGGAATATTATTAGTGATAACTAAAGAAGGAAATATTTTAGAAAAACCGAAGTTAAACAAAGTTCTTGAAATGATAATTAATACTTTAAGATCATTTCCTTTCATTATTTTAATGATTTGTCTGTTTCCACTTTCAAGAATAATAGTAGGGACAACAATAGGAAGTACAGCAGCAATAGTTCCTTTATCAATATCAGCAGCACCATTTGTTGCCAGAATGATAGAGGGAGCATTGAATGAAGTTGACAGAGGACTTATAGAAGCTAGTTCAAGTTTGGGAGCAAGTAATTCCACAATAATATTAAAGGTGATGATTCCTGAAACTATGCCACATATAATACATGGAATAACAGTAACTGTAATAAGCCTGATAGGTTTTTCAGCAATGGCAGGAACTATTGGTGCAGGTGGACTTGGAGACCTTGCAATAAGATTTGGATATCAGAGATTTAAAACAGATATAATGATATACTCAGTAATTGTTATAATCCTTCTAGTACAGATATTACAATCATTTGGTAACTATCTTGTATATAGAGCTAAGAGAAACCGATAAATAAAATTAAATTATAAAAGGAGTGAATATTTATGAAAAAATCATTGAAAACATTATTAGCAGCAGCATTTGTATTGGTAGGAACAACAATATTAGCAGGAGAATTAAAAGTTGGAGCTACACCTGTACCTCATGCAGAGCTTTTAAATCTTGTAAAAGATGATCTAAAAGCTGAAGGAGTAGAACTTAAAGTCATTGAATTTACAGATTATGTAACTCCCAACTTAGCGTTGGCAGAAGGGGAAATAGATGCTAATTTCTTTCAGCATTACCCTTATCTTGAAAAGTTTATAACTGAAAGAGGATTAAAACTTGCTTCAGCAGCAAAAATTCATGTTGAACCTCTTGGAGTTTTTTCTAAAAAATATGATTCAATAGAAGCATTACCAGATAAAGCAACAATAGCTATACCAAGTGATCCTTCAAATGGAGGAAGAGCACTTATTCTTTTACACAATAATGGAATAATTACTTTAAATGATTCATCGAATCTATATGTTACTGAATTTGATATAGTTAAAAACCCTAAAAAATTAAAATTTAAACCAATTGAAGCAGCACAGCTTCCTAGAGTTCTTCCTGATGTAGATGCAGCAGTAATTAATGGAAATTATGCTTTAGAAGCTGGATTTTCTCCAGTTGAGGATTCTCTTTTATTAGAAGGAAAAGAATCTCCCTATGCAAATATTATAGCTGTAAAAGCAGAAGATGAAAATAAAGAGGATATAGTGAAACTTATAAAAGCACTTCAAAGTGAAAAAGTTAGTACTTATATTTTAAATAATTATAAAGGTGGAGTAGTACCCACATTCTAATAAAAATACATAATTGATAAGGGGAGCTGAAAGATGAAAAAAATATTTATACTTTTTATATTATTGACAACACTATGTTTTGGAAAAACATTAAAAATAGGAACTACTTCTTATCCAGGAGCAGAGATTATGGAGCTCATAAAAGATGACTTGAAAGCAGAAGGAATAGAGCTGCAAATAGTGGAGATGAATGATTATGTAACACCAAATATAGCACTAGCAGAAGGAGATATTGACTTAAATTCTTTTCAGCATCTTCCATATTTAGAGCAATTTAAAAAAGATAGAAATCTTAATCTTGTTTCAGCAGGAGCAACATATATAGCACCTTTAGGATTGTATTCTAAAAAATATAAATCACTAGAAGAACTTCCAGATAAAGCAACGATAGCTATACCAAATGATCCAACAAATAGTGGAAGAGCTCTTCTTCTTTTTCATAGAATAGGACTGATAAAACTTAAAGACCCTACAGACCTTCAGGCTACTGCATTTGATATTGTAGAAAATCCAAAGAAAATAAAATTTAAGCAATTAGAGGCAGCACAACTTCCCAGAGTAATAGATGATGTGGATGCAGCTATTATTAATGGTGGATATGCACTTAATGCAGGGTTTTATCCTACTAAGGATAGTATTCTTCTTGAGGATAAAGATTCTCCATATATAAATATTATAGCTGTGAGAGCAGGAGATGAAAATAGAGAAGATATAAAAACTTTTATAAAATATTTTCAAAGTGAAAAAGTAAGAAATTATATTAATGATACTTTTAAAGGTGGATTTGTACCTGTATTTTAGTAAAAAAGATAAATACCTTTCTGTTATGAAATATTTTCTCATTCAGAAAGGTATTTTTTATAAAAAATTATGATATACTATATGGAAATAATCTGGTCTTTTTTATATTTTTAATTTTTTAGGGGGGAAAATGAAAAAAACAGTATTACTTGTAGTGGATGTTCAGACAGCTTTGATTTTATATGGCATGCATGATGCTGAGAGAGTAACAGATAATATTAATTATCTTATTAAAGTATGTAGATCAAAAGGGATAGAAGTCATCTTTGTAAGACATGACAGTGGAAAAGGAAGTGATCTTGAATATGGAACTCCTGGGTGGGAAATTTATAGTAAACTTCAGCCTGCTGAAAATGAAAAAATATTTGAAAAAATTTATAACAGTGCTTTAAGAAAAACAGGTTTAAAAGAATATCTTGAAAGTGAGAATATTGAAAGAATTATATTGACTGGAATGCAGACAGAATATTGTATAGATACTACTTGTAAGGCAGCTTTTGAATATGGATATGAGCTGATTATTCCCAAAGATACAGTGACTACTTGTGATAATGGAAAGTTTAGTGCTATGGATTTGAATGATTTTTACATGAATAATATTTGGAAGAATCGTTTTGCACAGATAATTGATATTAAAGATATAGAGTTTTAATTGAAAAAGATACTAGCTATTACAGCCAGTATCTTTATTTTTAGTCTTTTTTCCAACGTTTTAAGTGAGGGAAAAACTCTTTCATCATTTGTCTTGCTTTTTCTTCAGTGATTTCAGGATGTGCTTCAGTCATATGAGGAACACAGAATTCAACCATTTCATTCATAGTTATTTCATCTTTGAACTTTCCATTTTCGAAACAATAACTGCAGTAATCATTATTTTTTTTACCATCTGTATTAGTTCCATAAAGTTCATCAGTATTTCCCATAGGCATTCCACAACTTTGGCAATATTTTTCATTCATTTTAATCCCTCCTGTATATTTTAGATATCTCATTGTAACACTTGAAACTTGACAACAGCATGTCAGGTTATTTTTTATAAATTGCTTTTATTTTTTCTATTTCACTTAAAAGAGTTGTTTTAATTTCTTCAGGTTCTAAAATCTCTACTTCTGAACCAAAAGAAAGAATAAAACTATATATCCATTTATCATATGGAAAAGAGGTAGTTACTATATAATTTCCTTCTTTTGTTTTTTTTATTTCTTCTGGAAGAAAATTATCATAAATCCTATAACCTAAATGAGATGGAAATTTTAATTTTACTTCTATTAAAAATGGACAATTTTCTGTTTTTATTTCTAGTGGAGGAGGTAAAGGGAGTTCACTAATATCAAATATCTCTGAACTTACTTTTAAAGATGACAGTCGGCTGATTTTAAATATTCTATAGTCTTTTTTATCTAAGCAAAATCCTTGTATATACCATGATGAAGATTTGAAAAAAAGTTTTACAGGACAAATTTTTCTTATTGCAGCTTCCCCATAAGAGTTGATATAGTTAAAAGAAATTATAGTATGGCCAATAATAGAATTTTTGATGAGAATATATTTTTGGTTATCTTGTTCATTGTTTCCCCATCTGGAAAAATCTATTTCTATCCAGTTGAGATAATTTTTTTTAAAGAGTCCAGACAGTTTAGATATAAGCTTTGAATTATCATCATTATTTAACAATGGGATACTCTGCAGAGCTGTTATTATTTTTTCCTGTTCCTCATCAGTGAGAGCAGAATTGTTTAAAATGTAGCTTTTTTCTATGAATATTCCACCACCACTTCCTTGAGAAGTATATATAGGAATACCTGCAGAACAGAGAACATCTATATCTCGATAGATAGTTCGTACAGATACTTCAAAATGCGAGGATAGTTCTTTAGCAGTTACATGTTTTTTATTAATTAATATATAGAGTATTTCAAATAATCTGTTAATCTGCATATCATACCTCTTTTTTTCTATATTCATTGAAAAAAGCAAAATATTCCCTTAACATGTAATTAGGAAAGACTATTGCTGGAGTTTTTGCATAAACAGTTTTTAAAGGAAAATTTAATTTTTGAGATATTAATTTGACTCTATACATATGAAAACTGTTAGACATAACTCCAATATCTCCAGTTATACCTTTTTCTTTGATTATTTTATCAGAAAATTTTAGATTTTCATATGTTGAAGTAGATTTATCTTCTTTGATGATATTTTTTAAAGGAACTCCTTTTTTAGAGAGATATATGTTCATAGCTTCTGCTTCAGATATCCACTCATCTTTTCCTTGACCTCCAGAAACAATAAAGATTGTATCTGGATTTTTTTTATGATATTCTACAGCTTTATCTAATCTATACTTTAATACTTCTGATGGAATATCTCCTTTTAGTCCAGCACCAAGAACAATGAGGTATTTTACTTTAGGGTCTTTATTTTTATTGACTAATATGTCTTTTAGAATTATTCCTTCAATAAGGATAAAAGTAAGAATAAAAAAACAGTATCCAAGTTTACAGATTTTTTTTAAAAATTTAAAAAAACTGCTTTTTTCAGATCTAATGCTTATATTTCTATATATTATTAAAGAAGTATAGAGTAAAAAAAGAAATCTGAATCCAAAAGATGATTTGACTATAATGCTGCATATAAAAAGAAAAGTAAGTATGAGGAAATCTATTTTTTTCATTTTGTACCCCTTTATATTTTTGATATATTCTATCATGGAAATACAAAATAAAACAAGAGGAATCCCTTGAAAGTTCTAAACTTTCAGAGATTCCTCAGAATTATAGAAGTATATTTTTATAGTCTGAATAATAAATCATAATAAGTAGGTATAGGCCAGACAGATTTTTCTATCAATAGCTCAAGTGCATCAACAATAGTTCTCATACGAGTAAGTACAGGGATAAGTTCATTGTTATAATAACATGCTCTCTCATATTCATCAGGGATAGCAACAGCAGTTTTTAATCCCTCATTTAATTCAGTGATAGTATCTTTAAGTTGGTTTTTATATCCTATTACTTTAATTAAGTGTTCTTTGTCATATTGAATGAATTGTTCTTCACCAAGAGCTTCTCTTACACTGTTTATCATTTGAGAAATATTAGTTATATATCTTGAAATACATGGATATATTTCATTTCTTGCCATTCTTATAGCAGTAGAGATTTCTATATTTGTCTGTTTATTATATCTTTCACTATAAACTTTGAATCTTGAATAAAGTTCATTTCTAGATAAAACTTCATTTCTTTCGAAAAGAGCAATAGTTTCTTCTCTTATAAATACAGGGATCCCTTCTATAGTATTTTTTAAATTTGAAAGTCCAAGCTCCTCTGCTCTTTCAATCCAAGAACTTTCATATCCATTTCCATTGAATATAATTTTTTTATGCTTAGGATATCTGTCTTTAATAAGTTTTATTATATATTTATTTATATGTTTTGTAGGGTCAGTCTTTTCAAGATAGTCAGCATATTCTTTCAAGATATCTGCAACAATAGTATTTATCATAAATACTGGTGTAGAAGCAGAAGCACTCGATCCAGGCATTCTAAATTCAAATTTATTTCCTGTAAATGCAAATGGAGAAGTCCTGTTTCTGTCTGAAAGATCTTTTGCAATTTTAGGGATGTGAACTCCTATATCAAGAGTACCTCCATCAGCAGATTCATTAAATTCAGTATTACCTATATTTTCTAAAAGCTCTTGTAATTGTTCTCCAAGAAATATTGAAATTACAGCAGGTGGAGCTTCATGACCTCCAAGTCTGTGGTCATTTCCAGGAGTGGCAGTACATGCCCTAAGAATATCAGCATATCTGTCTATACCTTCAACTACAGCCATTGTATAAAGAAGGAATTGTAAATTATCTTTTGATAAATTATCAGGATTGAAAAGATTTATTCCTGTATCAGTTGCAAGTGACCAGTTACAATGTTTTCCAGAGCCATTCACCCCTTGAAAAGGTTTTTCATGAAGAAGAGCAGCTAGATGATGTCTGTTTGCTACTTTTTTAATAATATCCATAGTGAGATGATTTTGGTCTACAGCTACATTAGCAGAAGTAAACATAAGAGCAAGTTCAAATTGATTAGGAGCAACTTCGTTATGTTTAGTTTTTGCCATAACTCCAACTTTCCAAAGTTCAGCATCAAGTTCAGCCATGAAACATCCTACTCTTTCTTTAATAGTTCCATAGTAGTGATCATTCATTTCTTGACCTTTTGGAGGAAGATTACCAAAAAGAGTTCTTCCAGCAAGAGCAAGGTCCAGACGTTTATCCCAGAATTCTTTTTCAACTAGAAAGTATTCTTGCTCAGCACCTAATGTCACATCAATATGTTCAGTTTTATCATCTCCCAGGAGTCTCTGAATTCTTAAAGCCTGAGCTTCAATAGATTTGATGGATTTTAAAAGAGGTACTTTTTTATCAAGAGCCTCACCATTGTATCCAACAAAAGCAGTAGGAATATATAATGATTTAGATAAACCTTCCCCTTTTAAGAACATAGGAGAACTTGTATCCCAAGCAGTATATCCACGTGCTTCAAAAGTAGATCTAAGTCCACCATTTGGGAATGAAGAAGTATCAGCTTCTCCCTTTATAAGGTCTTTTCCAGAAAATTGTGACATGATAGATCCATCAGAAGTGATAGAGATGAATGATTCGTGCTTTTCAGCAGTCAGTTCAGTAAGTGGTTGGAACCAGTGAGTGAAGTGAGTGGCACCTTTTTCAGTAGCCCAGCTTTTTACAGCACTGGCGATGATATCTGCTACTTCTAAAGACATTTCTGCCTCACCAAGTTGAACAGATTTAAACTTCTTGAATATAGAACTAGGAACTCTGCTCTTTAATTCAAGCTCGGAAAAATAATGGATACCAAATACTTCTAGCATAGTGTTCATTTTTATAACGCCTCCCCTTTAAAAAAGATAAAAATATTTTCTATAAACATGTTTTTGTTACATAATTATATATGTTGTATATATAGAATCAAATTTATATGGAGTATAAAATTTATTGTATTAATTTTTATTTTATGATTGTAGCACAAGTGAATATGATAATCAATAAAATTTTTAAAAATTTTTTTTTAAAAAAGTAAATAAATTGAAAAATGAATTAAAATGAGATATAATTTAATATAGTCCACTAAAGATATAATAAGGGGTGGTATAAAGTGGAAATTTTAAAGGGAACTTTTGCTTTTGAAGGAATTGTAATAGGAAGAGTATTTTTAGATAAGAAAGAATTGTCTAATAATGGAATAACTGCACTTTTAGATGAAAGAGAAATAAATACAGAAATTGAGAAATTCAGAGATGGCTTAGAAATGGCAAAGGAATCTTTAGAACGTTTAAAAACAAGTCTTGCCGGAAAAATAGGAGAAAAAGATCTAGAAATAATAACAGCACATCTTATGATTCTTGATGATCCTGTATATACTTCTGACATTGAGAATGATATACAGAAAAATAGAACAAAGGCAGAAGATTCTATTAAAATGGTTACAGATAAATATATTTCTTTATTCAATAAATTAGAAAATCCTATATATAGACAAAAAGTATTGGATATAAAAGATGTAGAAAAGAGAATAATCAGAAATTTAAACTCAAGAAAAAATGAATGGGTTGATTTAAATGGAAAAATACTTATAACAGAAGAGATATTTCCAACTGAATTATTAAACATGTATCATGAAAATATAAAATTAAAAGGGATAATCATGGAATATGGAGGAGAAACTTCTCATCTTGCGATTTTAGCAAAAGCTTTGGAGATACCTACTTTGATGGGAATAAAAAATATTTTCAGTTATGATTGGAAAAAAGATGTAATTTTAGATACTACTGAACAGAATTCTTATGTTATAATAGAACCAGATGAAAAAATTTTAGAAGAATATAAGAGTAAAATAGAAAAATTTAATCATAAAAAAGAAGAAATGGAAAAAGCTGCTTTTCTTCCAGCTGTAACTTTAGATGGCATAGAAGTTTCATTGAATCTTAATATTAGTGGTAAAACCACAAAAGAAGAAATAGAAGCTGTTACACCAGATGGAATAGGCTTGTTGAGAACAGAGCTTCTTTATATGAAAAATACTGCCTTTCCTGACGAAGAAGAACAACTTACTTCATATAATGATATAATTAAAAATTTTGATGAAAAAAGTTCTATTATTATAAGAACATTGGATATAGGAGCAGATAAACAACTTCCATATTTTCAAATGAAAACTGAGATGAATTCATTTTTAGGTTTGAGAGGGATAAGATTTTCCCTAAGTGAAAAAAATATATTTAAAATACAGTTGAGAGCAATACTTAGAGCAGCATATAATAAGAATGTAAAACTTATGTATCCAATGATAACTAATGTAAATGAAATAAGGGAAGCAAATATGCTTTTGGAAGAGGTAAAAATAGAATTAAGAGGGGAAGGTAAAAATTTTAAAGAAGATATAGAAGTAGGAATAATGATAGAAGTACCTTCTGCAGTAATGATGGCAGATATTTTTGCTCAAGAAGTAGATTTTTTCAGTATAGGAACAAATGATTTAACACAATATATATTAGCTGCTGATCGTTTATCTGAAACTGTTTCAGAGATGTATGATAGTTATAATCCAGCTGTATTACGAGCTATATCTCAAATAAAAGAAGCTGCTGATAAATATGGGAAACCAGTATCAATTTGTGGAGAAATGGCAGGACAACAGAAGGCTATAGTAGCATTTTTAAGTATGGGGATTACAAATTTAAGTATGGTAGGTGGTTCAATACTTCCAGCTAGGGCTCTAATAAGAAATCTTGATTATAGGTTACTGAAACCTTTAAGAACTAAAATTTTACAATGTCATGATTCAAATGAAGTAAAAGAGATTTTAAAAAAATATATATAGAACAAGATAAGGAAAGTGATATTTTTATGAAAAGCAGAAAAGTTCAAATAAAAAATAAAGCAGGACTCCATGCAAGACCATCATCACTGTTTGTACAATTAGTAACAGGGTATGATTCTGATATAACAGTTAAATGTGATGAAGAAGAAATAAATGGAAAAAGTATAATGGGACTTATGCTTTTAGCTGCTGAACAAGGAAGGACATTGGAATTAATTGCTGATGGTCCAGATGAAGATGAAATGCTGGATGCATTGGTAAATCTAATAGAAGTTAAAAAATTTAATGAGGAATAAAATGGAAATAATAAGAGCTAAACATATGGGATTCTGCTTTGGAGTATCAGGAGCTATTGAAACATGTTATAATGTATTAAAAGAACCTGAGAACCTAGGGAAAAAAATATATATACTTGGAATGCTTGTTCACAATGAATATGTAGTAAAAAAACTTGAAAAAGAGGGTTTTGAAACAATAGAGGAAAAAGATATTTTAGAGAAAAAGGACATACTAAAAAGTGGTGATATAGTTATAATCAGAGCTCATGGAACATCTGAAAAAGTGTATAATATATTAAAAGAAAAAAATATAAAAATATATGATGCAACTTGTATTTTTGTAACTCAGATAAGAGAAACTCTCATAGAAATGGAAACTAAAGGATATGAGATTTTATTTGTAGGGGATAAAGAACATCCAGAAGTAAAAGGAATAATTTCTTTTGGAAAAAATATTAAGGTTTTTAAAAATCTTGAAGAAATTATAAATACAGAAATAGAGAGAGATAAAAAATATTGCCTTTTGACACAAACAACTTTAAATAAAAAAATTTTAGAAAAAATAAAAAGTTTCTTGGAAAATAACTATTCAAATGTTAAGATATCAGATAAGGTGTGTGGAGCAACACAAGTAAGACAACAAGCAGTAGAAGAATTAGCGAAGGATGTGGATATATTATTAGTCATTGGTGGTAAAAACAGCTCTAATACTAAAAAACTTTATGATATATCAAAATCAATAAATGAATCCACTTATTTAGTACAAGATGAAAGCGAAATAGAAAAAGAGTGGTTCAGAAGCTGTGAAAAGATAGGTATCACAGCTGGAGCATCAACACCAGAAGAAATAGTAATTAATATAGAAAATAAAATAAGGGGGATCTTTAATGTCTAATAACGAATATTACGAAGAATTTGAAGCTCTGTTGAATGAGTATTTACCAACAGAGGAAAAATCAAAAGTAAGGGTAACGGGAGTATTGTCTCAAGTAGATAGAAATTTTGCTTACTTAGATGTACCTGGACAACCAACAAGTGTAAGAGTGAGAAGTGAAGAACTAGCAAACTATAATATAGGAGATGAAGTAGAAGTACTTCTTATTGGAGAAACTGATGAGGGAGAATTCATAATCGGTTCTAGAAAAAGAATAGATATGGAAGATAACTGGAAAAAATTAGAAGAGGCTTTTGAAAATAAAGAAACTGTAACTGGAAAAATAGTAAAAAGAGTAAAGGGTGGATATATGGTCGAAGCTATGTTCCACCAAGGATTCCTTCCTAATTCTTTATCTGAAATTTCTATGAAAGATGGAGATAAAGTAGTTGGAGAAGATATTACAGTGATGATAAAAGATATCAAACCAGATAAAGATAAAAAAGGTAAAAAAATAACTTTCTCTAAAAAAGATATTACTCTTCAAAAAGAAGAAAAAGAATTTGCTGAATTAAAAGTAGGAGATGTAGTAGAAGCTGAGGTAGCAGATGTATTAGATTTTGGACTTTCTTTAAGATTAAAACATCTAAGAGGATTTGTTCATATTTCTGAAGTATCTTGGAAAAAACTGGATAAACTTAGTGAGAAATATAAAAAAGGAGATAAAGTAGAAGCTAAAATAATCTCTTTAGAACCTGAAAAGAAAAATGTTAAATTATCTATAAAAGTCCTTACAAGAAATCCTTGGGAAGTAGCAGCAGAGCAATATGCAGTGGATAATGTAGTAGAAGGCAAAGTGACAAAAATACTTCCATATGGAGTATTTGTAGAAATAGCTGATGGAGTAGAAGGACTTGTACATATGTCAGATTTTACATGGAATAAAAAGAGAGTAAGTTTAAATGAATTTGTTCAATTAGGTGATATTGTAAAAGTTAAAATAATTGAATTCCAACCATCTGAAAGAAAATTAAAACTTGGAATAAAGCAATTAAGTGCAAATCCTTGGGACAGTGCAGCTGAAAGATATGCAATTGGAACTGAGTTAAAAGGAAAAGTTCTTGAAGTAAAACCTTTCGGAATTTTTGCTGAAGTAGAACCAGGAGTAGATGTATTTATTCATCAGTCTGATTTTAATTGGCAAGGAGAAGAAAATAAAAAATTTAATATTGGAGATATAGTAGAATTCAAGGTTATTGAACTTAATACTGAAGATAATAAAATTAAAGGAAGCATTAAAGCTTTAAGAAAAAGTCCTTGGGAAGTAGCTCTTGAAACTTATAAAATAGGAGAAACTGTAGAAAAAGAAATAAAAAATATTATGGACTTTGGATTATTTATTAATCTAAGCAAAGGAATAGATGGATTTATTCCTGCTCAAATGGCTTCTAAAGATTTTGTAAAAAATCTTAAAGATAAATTTACAGTAGGGCAAACAGTGAAAGCTCAAATAGTTGAGATAGATAAAGAAAAACAAAGAATTAAATTATCTATTAAAAAGATAGAAATTGAAGAAGAAAGAAGAGAGAATCAAGAACTTCTTTCTAAATATGGAACTTCAGGAGAAGAAAACTAAAATATAAAAAACAGTTTGAGGAATCAAACTGTTTTTTATATTAATAATTACAATCTATGTTAAAAAATAAAATGAAATTTTAATTTTTATAAAAAAGATTTAAGTATGTTGAGTTTTTTTATTAATTGAAATTTTAAGTAAAAATAATAAAATGCTTGTATTGACAATTTTTTATATTCATCATAAAATATTATTAGAGTATTATAAAAAAACGAAAAAAAATAAAAATATGCTTAGGAGATGACACAAAAGTAAGAATTTTGTTTTTAAATTTTTTGAGGCATCTTCTTTTTATTTTTAAATATAAAACATAAAAAAATAATGATGATTGTAATGTTTGTGGTTATAATAATTGAAAAAATATAATATTTATGATAAAATAGTTTACTAGAGAAGTAATGAAATTTTAATGAAATTTGAAGGTGAAATGTAATGACAGAATTAAATACTATGTTAATAAAATTAGCTCTTATAGTAGGTATAGGGGCAATGATTGGATGGATAACTAACTATGTAGCTATCAAGATGCTTTTCAGACCATATAAAGAAATAAATTTTGGTTTATTTAAGATACAAGGACTTATTCCCAAAAGAAAACATGAAATTGCTATAAGTATAGCAGACACAGTGCAAAAAGAACTTATTTCTTTAAAAGATGTGACAAGCTCTTTAGATGGAAAAGAACTAGAAACAAGAATGGGAGATATGATTGATAAAATTCTTGATGAAAAATTAGAAGGGGAATTAACTAAAAAATTTCCTATGCTCGCAATATTCATGAGCGAAGATATACTTAAAAAAATTAAAAATATGATAAAAACTTCCATTCTGGAAAATAAAGATACTATTATAGAAATGTTTTCTAATTATTTAGAAGAAAAAGTAAACTTTAGAGAAATAATTATAACAAATGTAGATGGATTTTCTCTTGAGAAGCTAGAAGATATAACATATTCACTTGCTAAGAAAGAATTAAAACATATAGAAGTGGTAGGAGCCATATTAGGAGGAATAATAGGGTTTTTTCAGTTTGGAGTAAGTTTGTTTATATAAGGAGAGGAAAGTGGATAGAGTAGTTACAACTTCAGAAGTGGAGAATGATATAGAAATTCAAAAAACTCTCAGACCGAGATGTTTCAAAGATTACATAGGGCAGGTTTCTTTGAAGGAAAAAATGTCAATATCTATAGAAGCTGCAAAAAAAAGAGGAGGTTCTATTGATCATATTCTTTTATATGGGCCTCCAGGTTTAGGTAAGACTACTCTTGCAGGAGTTATAGCTACTGAAATGGGAGCTAATTTAAAAATAACTTCAGGACCTGTATTAGAAAGGGCTGGAGACCTCGCAGCTATACTAACTTCATTGGAAGAAAATGATATACTTTTTATAGATGAAATTCATAGACTGAATAATACTGTTGAAGAGATATTATATCCTGCTATGGAGGATAAAGAATTGGATATAATTATAGGAAAAGGACCTTCTGCACGGTCTATAAGAATAGAACTTCCAAGTTTTACTTTGATAGGAGCAACAACAAGAGCAGGACTTCTAAGTTCTCCATTGAGAGATAGATTTGGAGTAACTCATAGAATGGAATATTACAGTGAGGAAGAGATAACAGATATTATTCTTAGAGGGGGTAATATTCTGGGAGTAAAAATAGAAATGGATGGAGCAAAAGAACTTGCGAGCAGAAGCAGAGGAACTCCTAGAATAGCTAATCGTCTTTTAAAAAGAGTAAGAGATTTCTGTGAAATAAGAGGTAATGGAACAATAGACAGAGAAATTTCTTTAAAAGCATTGGAGATATTAGGAATAGATTCAGCAGGATTAGATGATTTAGATAGAGATATAGTAAATGCTATCATAGATAACTATGGTGGAGGTCCTGTTGGGATAGATACTCTTTCACTTATGTTAGGAGAAGATAAAAGAACTTTGGAAGAAGTTTATGAACCTTATCTGGTAAAAATTGGTTATTTAAAAAGAACTAACAGAGGGAGAATGGTAACTGAAAGAGCATATGAACATTTTAAAGGTGTTAAGGAGCTGGGAGAAAATGAAGATAAGCACAAAAGTTAGATATGGGCTGAGAGCATTAGCATATATAGCTGAAAAAAGTGGTGAAGGAAAATTAGTAAGAATAAAGGAAATTGCAGATGATCAGAATATTTCTGTACAATATCTGGAACAGATTCTATTTAAACTAAAAAATGAAAATATAATAGAAGGAAAAAGAGGACCTAATGGTGGTTATAGACTGGCACAAGAACCAGATAAAATAACATTACATCAGTTGTATAAAATACTTGATGAAGAGGATAAAGTTATAGACTGTAATGAAAGTGAAGAGCATAAAGCAACATGTAGTGAACAAACTTGTGGAACTACATGTATATGGAGTAAACTAGACAGTGCTATGACCAAAATTCTAAAAGAAACTACTTTAAATGAATTTATAAAAAATAAAGATATGATATAGGAGTTTAGAGTGATAAGTGTTATAATAGCAAGTGAGAATGTTAGTGGGAATAGGATTACAGTTAATGAAAAAGGTGACATAAATCATTTGAAAAATGTTTTTAGGATAAAGTTAAATGAAGAAATAAGAGCTGTAGATGGTGAAAAAGAATACTTCTGTAAAGTTGTTTCTATAGATAAAAAAGAGATAATTCTAGAAATAGAAAAAATATTTGAAGACAGATATTCTCATAAAGTAAAGATAGACGCTGCACTAGGGATATTAAAAAATGATAAAATGGATCTTACTATTCAAAAACTCACAGAGATTGGAGTCAATAAAATAATTCCTTTAGTTGTAAAAAGAGGTATTGTTAAGATAACAGAAAAAAAAGATAAATGGGATCTTATAGTAAGGGAAACTTTAAAACAATGTCAAGCAGTTAAAGCTACTGAAATAGATGAAATAAAAAAGCTTGAAGAGATAGAGTTTGAAAAATATGATCTTGTAATTGTTCCTTATGAGTGTGAAGAGGAATACACATTGAAAAATTTATTGAGAAATAAAGAAAAACTTCCAAAAAAAATTCTGTATATAATAGGTTCAGAAGGTGGATTTGATCCAGAAGAGATACAATTTTTGAAAAGGAAAAAAGCAGAGATAGTTACTTTAGGAAGAAGGATATTGAGAGCAGAGACAGCCTCTATTGTAGTAGGAGGAATATTAATAAATGAGTTTCAATAAAAGAGTAGCCTTTTATACTTTAGGATGTAAAGTAAATCAATATGAAACTGAGAGTATAAAAAATCAATTACTGAAAAAAGGATATACTGAAACAGCTTTTGAAGAAGAGGCTGAAGTTTATATAGTAAATTCGTGTACTGTTACTAGTGTGGCAGACAGAAAAACAAGAAATATGTTGAGAAGAGCAAAAAAAATAAATCCAAAAGGTGTAGTAATAGTTACTGGATGTTATGCTCAAACTAACAGCAAAGAACTTCTAGAAATGGAAGAGATAGACTATGTGATTGGAAATACTGATAAAAATGCTATAGTTAACTTTATAGAAGATATAGAAAACAGAACTATGGAAAAAATAAAAAATCATAATATATTTTTAGATAATGAATATACAGAATATGAATTTGCAACACTAAGAGAAATGTCTAGAGCTTATGTTAAGATTCAAGATGGATGCAATAATTTTTGTTCTTATTGTAAAATTCCTTTTGCAAGAGGAAAAAGCAGATCAAGAAAGAAAAATAATATAATTAAAGAAATAGAAAAATTAGTAGAAGAAGGATTTAAAGAAGTTATTCTTATAGGAATAAATTTAGGAGCTTATGGTGAAGATCTTAATGAAGGAGAAAACTTTGAGTCACTTTTAAAAACTATATTAAAAATAAATAAATTACAAAGAGTAAGGATAGGATCAGTTTATCCAGATAAAATCTCTGATGAATTTATTGATATGTTTGAAAATAAAAAACTTATGCCTCATCTCCATATTTCTTTACAATCCTGTGATGATGAAATATTAAAAAGAATGAGAAGAAAATATGGAAGTTCTCTTATTGAAGAAAAACTTTTAAAATTAAAAGAAAAAGTAAAAAATATGGAATATACAGCTGATGTAATAGTGGGATTTCCAGGTGAAACTGAAAAAATGTTCCAAAATTCGTATGATCTTATAAAAAAAATAAAATTTTCAGGAATTCATATATTTCAGTATTCTGATAGAGAAAACACTCTTGCAAGCAGCTTTACAGATAAAATAGATGCAAAGATAAAAAAAGAAAGAGCAGATAGATTAGAAGCTCTTAAAACAGAGATGGCAGAAAAAGAAAGAAAAAAATATATAGGAAAATATTTAAATGTTCTTTTGGAAGAAAGAGTAGATGATTATCTATATGGTTATAGTGAAAATTATCTTAGAGTTAAAATTAAGGATAAAGAAATAGAGCTCAACAGTGTTATTGATATAAAAATAAATTCTTTAGAAAAGGAGATGTTGATAGCTGATGAATAAAGGATTAGGGAAATTAAAACTGATAATATTTGTAATAGGAATAATAGTAGCATTAACAGTTTTTTTGTTTATAAATATGAATGATGGAAATAGAGATCTGGATAAAAACAGCAGGTACCTTATAATAGGAAAAAGCAATCTTATAGCTGTTTATGAAGATAAGCTTGCAGTGAAAATACCTTACGAAATAAGCATAAGTAAAGATGAAACAGTTGAGGAACTTGTAAAAAATAAAAATAAAGAAGAAATAATGGCAACAATAAATAAAATTCTTCCTGAAAAAGTTGATAACTATAAAGTTATAAAATTTGGGGATATAAAATTAAATGTAAAGAATGCTAAAAATATACCTGAGATAAATATTGCAGACAAAAGATATATACTTACTTCAAGCTTATATTCTATGTTTGATTCTTTATATACAGATTCTAACAGAGCTAATGAAGTGAATGAAAATATAATAGTGGATATATTAAACGCAAATGGAAGAGCAGGATATGCAAGAAAAACGGGAGAGACTTTAAAGAAAAATCTTTCTATGAAATATAATGCTGCTAACTATGAGACATTTCTTGAAGAAAGTTATGTAATAATGAATGATATTTCCAAAGAAAAAACACAGGAAATTTTAATGCAATTAGATGAAAAATATTTTAAAATTAAAGATGTTCCTTCTATCCCAACACTAGCTAATATAGTTGTTGTTTTGGGAAAAGAACAAAATGTAGATTTTAATTTAGAAGTGATTGGAACTACTGATACAGCAGATGAAATGGGAAAAGAACTTAAAAAACTGGGGTATAAGAATATTAAAAATATTAAAAGTGATTCAAAAGTTGAAAGTTCAGTAATAGAATATAACTCTGAAGATTATTTTATTGCATATAAAATAGCTCAAAAGCTTGATATAAAAGATATGATAGAAAAAGATAGTCTAAAGAATAAAATAATGATATTTGCTAAATAGAGGATGGATTGATGATTTATATATTGTCTTTTTTAGGAATAATAATAGAAGCAAGTTTACCATTTAATAGCCCTGTCTTAATAATAGCGATTCCATTTTTTACATATCTTGTAACTTTAAAAAGGATTCGTTCAGTGAGCTGTATATTTTTGATGACTATAATTCTTTCATTACAGACGCATGATTTTGTAAGATTATTTTTAATAATGGCAGTATTTTATTATTTGTTTAATTTTATATTTTTAAACTTTGTATATAGTAGAGAAAATATTTTAATTATTTCTATAATACAACTTGGAATGTGTTTTATAATGGTGTATAAAAATTATAATCTTCATTATTTGATATTTAATTTTATTGGGTTTATAATATTTAACTATTTATATGTGACAGTTATGCGGAAGAAGAAAATTGCTAGAGGATAATAACTATGAAAAATGGAAAAATTCAAATAAAATTAGGGTCAGATAACAGTAAAAGAGATATAGTATTTAAAGTTTTTATTTTGCTTGTATTTTTAGGACTTGGAACAAGAATGATGTATCTTCAGCTTGTAAGAGGAGAGAGATATGCATATCTTTCTGAAAAAAATAGATTTAAATTAAAGAAGATAGAATCACCAAGAGGAAAAATCTATGATAGAGAAGGAAGATTGGTAGTAACAAATGGTGCAGGCTATAGACTTGTGTATTTAAAGGAGAGAAACAGTGACCCTGAGATTGTGAGAGAAATTAGTGAAGTAACTGGTTATGATGAAGAGTTTATAAAAAGAAGAATAAGAAATGGAGAAATATTTCCATATACCAGAGAAAATGTACTTGTAGAGAGTTTGGATGAAGAAACTGCTCATAAATTGATGGAAAAGATAGTAGATTATCCTTATCTGCAAGTTCAAACTTATTCCAAAAGACGATATCTTTATGATTCAGTAGCTTCACATAGTATAGGTTATGTAAAAAAAATATCTGAAAAAGAGTATGAAAAACTAAAGGATGAAGGATATTCTCCGAGGGACATAGTTGGTAAAGATGGGATAGAAAGAGCATATGATCAAAACCTTCAAGGTGAAGATGGGTATGAATATATAGAGGTAAATGCTTTTAATAAAGTTCAAAGAAGAGTAGCAGAAGAAAAAGACCCAATACCTGGAAAAGATCTTTATATGACATTAAATATGGAACTTCAAGAATATATGGAAGAACAATTTAAAGAGGATGAAAGAGTAGGAGCATTTATTGCCATGGATCCTAAAACTGGTGAAATAATAACTATGGTAAGTTATCCTACATACTCTTTGAATATGTTTAGTTCTCAAATTTTGAATGAGGATTGGCAAAAGATAATAACTGATCCAGGGAGACCACTGACTAATAAAACAATAGCAGGAGAATATCCTCCAGGATCAGTATTTAAAGTAGTGTCAGCAATGGCATTTCTTGATAATGGAATTGATCCTAAAGAAAAATATCTAGATAAAAATGGATATTATGAAATAGGAAAATGGAGATGGAGAGCTTGGAAAGCAGGAGGACATGGAAATGTAGATATGAAAAAATCTATTGTTGAATCAGCTAATCCATATTACTATAGACTATCTGACCAAATAGGCCATAAAGCAATAGTAGATACAGCTCATTTATTTGGACTTAATGAAAGAACAGGAATAGATATTCCTGGAGAAAAAAGAGGATTACTTCCAGATGCTGAATGGAAAAAAAAGGCAATGGGAAGTGGATGGTACAAAGGAGACACAATACTTTTATCAATTGGGCAGGGGTATCTTACAGTAACTCCTCTACAGATAGCTGTTCTTTATGCTTCAATTGCAAATAAAGGATATGTGTATTCTCCTCATTTAGTAAAAGAATTAGTAGATTTTAGCGGAAAGAATGTGACTCCAATAACAGGAGAAAAACATCAGATAACAAAATTTCCTGAAAAATATTATAATGAATTAAATGAAGCTTTGATAGCAACAGTTGCACAGGATAATGGAACAACTAAAATACTAAGAACTCCTGGAATGAAAGTTGCAGCAAAAAGTGGTTCTGCTCAGAACCCTCATTCTAAAACTACACATGCATGGGTAGCAGGATATTTTCCTGCTGATAATCCTGAGATAGCTTTTTCAGTTATATTGGAAGGAGCTGGAGGAGGAGGAGCTATGGGTGGAGCAATGGCGAGAAAATTTATAGATAAATATTTAGAGATAAAAAATAGGGAAAAGTAATCAACGAAGATCCAACTAATAATGAGGAGAAAGTTAATTAGGTATATTTTAGTGTTATAGTAATTTTGAAGTAGTGGAGGTACAGAAAAAATACTATCAAAATAAGGAGAACAGATGATAAAAAGAAACAAAGATACAGAAAAAGAATATTCAAAAAAGAAAAGAACAGAAACTAGTGGAATAAAAGAGGTAAAAGATATAAAAGAGAAATTAAAAGCAATAAAAGCTGGTATAAAAGAATTAAAAGAAGATAAAGAAGAAAAGAAAGTAGAGGTTAAAGCAGAAAGAGTGGCTGAAACAAAAGAGACAAAAAGTATAAAAGAAGAAAAAATGTATGTCATTCCTTTAGGTGGACTTGAAGAAGTAGGAAAAAATATGACAGTCATTCAATATAGAGATGAAATAATAATAATAGACTCAGGGGTGACTTTCCCAGATGAGAATTTATTGGGAATAGATTTAGTGATACCTGATTTTTCATTTATAGAGAATAATAAAGATAAAGTGAAAGGACTTTTTATAACTCATGGACATGAAGATCATATAGGTTCAATTCCATATCTTTATCAAAAAATAGATAAAAATATTCCAATGTTTGGAGGAAAGCTTACATTAGCTTTAGCCAAATCGAAATTTGATAATCCTGGATTTTCAAAAGAACTTCCTAAAATGAAAGAAATAAAAGGGAGAAGTAAAGTAAAAGTTGGAAAATATTTTACAGTTGAGTTTATAAAAGTAACTCACTCTATAACAGATGCATATTCATTAGTAATAACATCGCCAGCAGGAGTGGTATTTCACACAGGAGATTTTAAAATAGATCTGACTCCAGTAGATAGTGAAGGAGTGGATTTTGCAAGACTTTCTCAAGTAGGGGAACAGGGAGTAGATTTAATGCTTTCTGATTCAACAAATTCAGAAGTAGAAGGATTTACACCATCAGAAAGAAGTGTAGGAGAAGCATTTAAACAGGAATTCTCAAAAGCTAAAGGAAGAATAATTGTAGCAGCTTTTGCTTCACATGTACATAGACTACAACAGATAATAAATACAGCAGAAGAATATGGAAGAAGAATAGCTATTGATGGTAGAAGCCTAGTAAAAGTATTTGAAATAGCATCTAATTTAGGATATCTTAGAATCCCAGAAGGAATGATGGTAGCTTTATCAGAAGTAGATAAGCTTAAAGACAATAAAGTAGTTATTTTATGTACAGGAACTCAAGGAGAACCGATGGCTGCTCTGTCTAGAATAGCTAAAAATATGCATAAACATATAAAGATAAAAGAAGGAGATACAGTAATAATTTCTGCAACTCCAATACCAGGAAATGAAAAAGCTGTTTCTAATAATATAAATAATCTTCTTAAATATGATGCTGAAGTTGTCTTTAAAAAAATAGCAGGGATCCATGTTTCAGGTCATGGAAGTAAGGATGAACAAAAACTTATGCTTAATCTTATAAAGCCCAGATATTTTATGCCAGTACATGGAGAACATAAAATGCTTAAAGCTCATAAAGATACAGCAATTGAAACTGGAGTATCAAAAAATAATGTTATAATTGCTCAAAATGGAAGTAAGGTTGAGGTAACCAAATCAGCAGTAAAAATCAAAGGAAAAGTAAATGCAGGATCTACACTTGTAGACGGATTGGGTGTAGGAGATATAGGGAATATAGTTTTAAAAGATAGGCAACAATTATCACAAGATGGAGTAGTAGTAATTGTTTTTACAATTAGCAAAGAAACTGGTAAAATAATAGCAGGTCCTGATATTGTCACAAGAGGGTTTGTATATTCTAAAGAATCTGATGATATAATAAAAGAAGCAATTGAAGCAATAAAAGCTAAATTGAGCAATATAGAAAGAAGTTCTGCAAAAGACTGGAATACATTTAAAAACACTACTAGAGATATAGCATCAAAATATTTTTACAATAAAACAAAAAGAAATCCGGTAGTATTGCCGATAATTATGGAAATATAAAAGGAGAAAAAATATGGCATTAACAAGTAAACAAAGAGCATTTTTAAAGAAAAAAGCTCATGAATTAAATCCTCTGGTAAGAATTGGAAAAGATGGAATAACTGACAGTCTTATTCAAAGTATATTGGAGGCTATAGACTCTAGAGAATTACTAAAAGTAAAAATACTTCAAAATTGTGAAAAAGGAAAAGATGAAGTTTTAGAAGAACTTTCTAATTGTAATGAATTTGAAATTGTAGGAATAATTGGAAGAACTATTATATTATTTAGAGAAAATAAAGATAAACCAACTATTTCGTTGGAATTGAAAAGCATTAAGTAGAAAATGTGTTTAGGAGGGAAGCTATGAGTCCCGGAATAATTTTTAATAATAGAGTATTAGATGTAGTATTTATAGCATGGTTTATAGCACAGTTCTATAAAGTATTGACACCTGTATTTAAAAAAAGAAAATTTGATATAACAAGATTGTGGGATACTGGAGGAATGCCAAGTTCTCACAGCTCTACAGTATCATGTCTGACTACATGTATAGGAATACGTTATGGAATAAGCAGTGATATTTTTGCAATAACTATTATTTTTGCTGGAATAGTTATGTATGATTCTGCAGGTATAAGGAGAGCAGCAGGGAAACAAGCAGGGGTAATCAATTCTCTTATAGAAAAAATACCACTATTTATTGGGAGGGCTCAATATAATAAACATTTTAGTAAGGAAAAAGAAGCAAAATTGAAAGAACTTCTTGGACATACACCTGTTGAGGTAGTGGTAGGATGTGCCCTTGGAATAGTAATTGGATTGATATTTAAAGTGTATCTACAAGGGTAAGGAAGGAATATGGAAAATTTGAAAGATGCAAGTGTAGATGAAATTAAAAAAAGAGCTGAAGAAATAAGAAAAATATTGATAGAAACTGTAAGTAAAAATGGCGGGCATCTTGGTCCAAACCTTGGAGTAGTAGAACTTACTTTATGTCTGCATAAAGTTTTTGACTTTTCTCAAGATAAGTTACTTTTTGATGTGGGACATCAGTCATATATACACAAATTATTGACAGGGAGAGAAGAAAGATTTTTTACTCTGAGGCAAAGATATGGAATTGGTCCATTTATGGACCCTAAAGAAAGTTCCTATGATCCATTTATATCTGGTCATGCAGGAACAGCTCTTTCAGCAGCAGCAGGAATTGCATTAGCTGATTCTACTAAAAAAGTAATAGTAGTTATTGGAGATGCTTCTATCTCTAATGGACACTCTCTAGAGGCTTTGAACAACATTGGGGCAAAACTAAAAAACCTTATCATTATATTAAACGATAATGAGATGTCCATTGGAAAAAATGTAGGGTCTCTTTCTCGGTTTTTTGGAAAGCTGATGGTAAGTGCAAAGTATATGAATTTCAGAGATGATGTAAAAGCTATTATAAATAAAATAAGAATAGTAAACAGAGTATCTAATACACTTGAAAGAATGGAATTTTCTGTAAAAAACTTCTTTCTCCCATTGAGTATTCTTGAAAGCCTTGGTTTAAAATTTTTAGGAGTTATAGATGGACACAATATAGAAGAATTAATCAATACATTTAATAAAGTAAAGGATATGGAAGGACCAATCTTTATACATATAAAAACTCAAAAAGGTAAAGGTTATTTATTTGCTGAAAAAGATCAAGAAAAATTTCATGGAATATCACCATTTGATATGAAAACAGGTTCTACTCCTTGTAAAATCAAAACTTATTCTAGTATTTTAGGAGAAGAGATGGTAAAACTTGGAGAAAGAGATGAAAATATTTATGCTATTACTGCAGGAATGGTAAAGGGAACAGGATTAGGAGAATTTTTTGAAAAATTTCCTAAGAGAGGTGTAGATGTAGGGATAGCTGAAGGGCATGCTGTAACTTTTGCAGGAGGGCTTGCTTCTATGGGGAAAAAACCATATGTAGCAATTTATTCAACTTTTATGCAAAGAGGGTTTAGTCAGCTTATTCATGATATTTCTATCCAGAAATTACCAGTTCGTTTTATAATAGATAGAGCAGGTATTGTAGGAGAAGATGGAAAAACTCATAATGGACTTTATGACATTTCTATGTTTACAACTATACCAAACTATACAGTTGTTGCCCCTACTACTTGTGATGAACTTATAGAAGCTTTGGAGATATCAAAAGATTTTGATGAAGGACCTATGGTAATAAGAATACCACGAGAAATATCTTTTTCATTAGAAAATGATAAAAAATTGGAAATAGGTAAATGGAAGGAAATAAAAAAAGGGAAAAAAATTCTCTTTATAGCAACAGGGAGTATGCTAAAAGAGATTTTAAGCATAGATGAACAGTTAAAATCGAAAAAAATTGATGGAACAATAGTAAGTGCAGCTTCAATAAAACCTCTTGATGAAAAATACATATTGGACAATTTAGATAAATATGATAATATTTTTGTTATGGAAGAGGCTTATGAAAAAAATTCTTTTGGAAGCAGTATCTTAGATTTTATTAATGGAATAGGGAAGGAAAAAATTATAAATAAAATAGCAATAGAAAATGGAATCGTGCCACATGGAAAGCGGGGAGAACTTTTGGAAGAATTTGGTTTAAAAGGAGAAAATTTAATTAAAAGAATTGAGGAAAAAATAGATGCAGGAAAAAAATAAGAAAGCATTGGAATTCATAGAAAATCTTTTAGAATTAGAAATGGTAAAAGATTTGGAACTTTTTGATGACCAAGGTGTGAAAGTTTCAACTCATACCTATGATGTCTTGAAGATATCTATCGATGAACTCAAAAGAGATTATAAAAATTTTTCTGAAGCCAGGCAGAGAGTGGATTTTTTTGCTATGACAGTAGGAATAATAATCCATGATCTCAGTAAAGGAAGCATTAGAAAAACAGAAGAAAAATTTTCACATTCACAAATGATGCTAAAAAAACCTGAATATATAACAAGGGAAGCAGATAAAGTATTAAAAGATGTAGAGGAAGCTATTGGAGCAGAACTTAATGATACTATAAGAAAAAATATAATTCATATAGTATTATCCCATCATGGTAAATGGGGGAAGATACAACCTAATACAAAAGAAGCTCACATAGTTCATAGGGCTGATATGTATTCAGCAAAGTATCATAGAATAAATCCAATAGGTGCTGATAAAATACTGGAACTTATGTCTCAGGGAGCGTTGCTTGAAGAGATAGCAGAAAAATTGAACTGTACTCAGGGAGTAGTAAAAGATAGATTAAAAAGAGCTAAACAAGAACTTAATCTAAAAAATACAAAACAGCTTATAAATTATTATAAGAAAAACAAAAAAATTCCAATTGGAGATAATTTTTTTATTCAGAGAGTAAGAGAAACGGAAAAATTAAAAAGAATGGTAGATAGAAAGGGATTTAAAAACATAATGCTTGAAAGCCCACTTCTTCCATACTTTAATGATGATATAATTTTTAAAAAAGATAAAGATAAATAGATGATATTTTTAGAGGTGAAAAATGAAAGAGAGATTAGACATTCTCTTAGTAAAAAATGGGTTTTTTGAAAGTAAAGAGCAGGCTCAGAGAGCTATAATGGCTGGATTGGTAATAGTAGATAATAAAAAAATAGACAAGAGCGGAACTTTTATAAAATTAGATAAAGAGCCTGTTATAAGAATAAAAGGAGAAATGTCTAAATATGTAAGCAGAGGTGGATTAAAACTTGAAAAAGCCTTACAAGTATTTGGAATGAAACTTACTGGAAAGTTAATCCTTGATGTAGGAGCTTCAACAGGAGGCTTTACAGATTGTTCACTTCAAAATGGAGCTGAATTTGTATATGCAATGGATGTAGGAACTAACCAACTTGATTGGAAACTTCGAAATCATAATAAAGTAAAAGCTATAGAAAATACTCATATAAAAGATTTAACAGAAAATGAATTAGATAATAGAAAAATGGATTATATAGTAATGGATGTTTCTTTTATATCTATAACAAAGGTATTAGAACATTTGATAAAATTTTGTCAGCCAGAGACTAAACTTATGGCTTTAATCAAGCCTCAATTTGAGGTAGGCAGAGAACATATAGAAAAAGGTGGGATAGTAAAGGATAGTATGCAGCATATAGAAGCTGTGAAAAAAGTTATTAAAGAGGGAGAAAAGAATAAATTTTATATTGAAGGATTAGATTTTTCCCCAATAACAGGAACAAAAGGGAACATAGAGTATATATCAATATTTGGACTTAAAGTTGAAAATAAAAAAAATATAGATATAGATGGGATTGTCAAAAATGGTAGGAATTTAGGAGGAGCTGTATGAAAAAGTTGTTTAAGAACAAAATAATAGTGCTGTTATTTTCAATGATTGTTTTTTCTAATTGTTTTTCAGCAAATGAAGATAAAAGTGGATTTCTTTCAAATATAAGAGAGTTGAAAGAACTTTCTGATATTATGGATATACTTAATGAAAATTATGTAGGTGAAAAGAAAATAGATAAAAAAATCCTCCTTCAAGGTGCAGTTAAAGGAATGTTAGAATCTTTAGATGATCCTCATTCAAATTATTTTACTAAAGCTGAGTTAGAAAGTTTTAAAGAAGATTTGAAAGGAACTTATGTAGGTGTTGGGATGGTAGTGCAAAAAAGGGTCAATGAACCTCTTACAGTAGTATCTCCAATAGAAGATGGACCAGCTTTTAAAGTTGGAGTAAAACCAAAAGATAAAATAATAGCTATTGATGGTGAAGCTACATATAAACTTACAAGTGAAGAAAGTGTGAAAAAACTTAAAGGTGAACCTAATACAAAAGTAAAAGTGACAGTATACAGAGAATCTACAAAAGAAACAAAAGATATAGAAATAGAAAGAGCTGTTGTAGAGCTTAAATATGTAAAACATAGAATGCTTGATGATAAAATTGGTTATTTGAGACTTACTCAATTTGGAGAAAATGTATATCCAGATGTAAAAAAAGCTATGGAAGAGCTGCAAAAAAATAATATGAAAGCTCTTGTATTTGATTTGAGAAGTAATCCAGGCGGAGCTCTGGATCAAGCTATAAAAATTTCTTCTATGTTTCTGAAAGAAGGAAGAGTAGTAAGTGTAAAATCTAAAGAGGGAACAGAGCAGGTATCTAATAGAGAAGGTAAATATTATGGAGATTTTCCTCTTGTTATTCTCATTAATGGAGGAAGTGCTTCTGCATCTGAGATTGTATCTGGAGCAATAAAAGATAATAAAAGGGGTATTCTTGTAGGAGAAAAATCTTTCGGAAAAGGAAGTGTACAAACTCTTATTCCATTACCAGATGGAGATGGAATGAAACTTACTATTGCTAAATATTATACTCCAAGTGGAATATCTATTCATGGAAAAGGAATAGAACCAGATGTAGTAGTAGAGGAAAAAGAAGGATATATGCTTTTTGATAGTATGGTAACTAATATAGATGAAACTGAAACAAAAGAAAATAAAAAAGAAATAATAAAAGAAATTAAAGGAGAAGAAGCAGCAGAAAAATATTCTCAACATAAAGATATACAATTAGATACAGCTGTAGGAATACTTAAAGGACTTCTTCTAAATAAAGAAAATAGCAAGTAGAAGGGTGAAGAAATATGCTTTATATAGTAGCAACTCCAATAGGAAATCTTGAGGATATGACTTTCAGAGCAATTCGTACTTTGAAAGAAGTAAATTATATTTTTGCTGAAGATACAAGAGTTACAAGAAAGCTTTTAAATCATTATGAAATAGAAAATATAGTATATAGATATGATGAGCATACAAAGATGCATCAGATTGCAAATATAATAAATCTTTTAAAAGAAGGAAAAGAGATCGCTTTGGTAACAGATGCAGGAACACCATGTATATCAGATCCTGGATATGAGTTAGTAGATGCAGCTCATAATGAAGGAATAAAAGTTGTTCCAATTCCTGGAGCAAGTGCTTTAACAGCAGCAGCTTCAGCAGCTGGAATAACTATGAGAAGATTCTGTTTTGAAGGTTTTCTCCCTAAGAAAAAAGGGAGGCAGACACTTTTAAAAACTCTGTCACAGGAAGAAAGAACAATAATAATATATGAATCACCTTTTAGAATAGAAAAAACTTTAAGAGATATAGAACAGTTTATGGGAGTGAAAGAAGTAGTAATCATAAGGGAGATTACAAAAATATATGAAGAAATACTGAGAGGAACAACTACAGAGCTTATAGAAAAACTTGCCAAAAATCCAATAAAAGGTGAGATAGTTTTTCTTATCAAGGGGCAAGAAGATTAATTTAAGGGAGTAGTGTAAACCATGTCAATGACAAAAATAAATTGGTATCCAGGTCATATGAAGAAAACAAAAGACCTGATAAAAGAAAATATGCAGCTGATAGATATAGTTCTAGAAGTAGTGGATGCAAGAATACCTTTATCCAGCAAAAATCCTGATATTTCAGGTCTTGCTAAGAATAAAAAAAGAGTTATAGTTTTAAATAAATCTGATCTTGTGGAAAAGTCAGAAATATTATATTGGAAAAAATATTTTAAAGAAAATAATATGGCTGATGAAGTTCTTGAAATCAGTGCAGAAACTGGTTTCAATATAAAAGCACTTTACTCTATTATAGATAAGGTATCAGCTGAAAAAAAAGAAAAAATGAAAGCTAAAGGTTTAAGAAAAGTAAATACAAGATTAATGGTAGTAGGTATACCAAATGTAGGGAAATCGAGACTTATTAATAGAATTGTAGGAAAAAGCAGTGCTGGAGTAGGAAATAAACCTGGATTTACTAGAGGAAAACAATGGGTAAGAATAAAAGAAGGATTGGAGTTATTAGACACTCCAGGAATTTTATGGCCTAAATTTGAAAGTGATGAAGTTGGGCAAAATTTAGCAATAACTGGAGCAATAAGAGATGAAATACTTCCAATAGAAGATATTTCTTGTATTTTAATTTCAAAAATGATTAAATATGGATTATGGAATATTCTTAAAGAAAGATATAAACTATTAGATGAGGATAAAAGTGAAATTATGGGTGAGATTCTTGAAAAGATAGCTCTTAGAAATAAGATGTTCAATAAAGGAGAAAATCTTAATATTCAACAAGCAGCATATACAGTTCTTAGAGATTATAGAAATTGTAGATTAAGTAAATTTGGTTTGGACAAGTAATGGAGGAATAATGGAAAAACTAAATATAGACTTAAATGTTTTGGAAGAAACTTTAGTCAATTTTTTGAAAGAAGAAGTAGGAAAAGTAGGATTTAATAAAGTAGTATTAGGATTGTCTGGAGGAATAGATTCGGCTCTTGTAGCATTTCTTGCAGCTAAGGCATTTAGCCCTGAAAATGTTTTAGGGATAATGATGCCATATAAAGCTTCGAGCAAAGAAAGCATTGAACATGCAGAACTTGTAATAAAAGCTTTAGGAATAAGAAATAAAAAAATAGAGATAACACCAATGGTAGAGGCTTATTTTAATTTAGAATCAGATATGAGCAGCCTTAGAAAGGGTAATAAAATGGCTAGAGAGAGAATGTCTATACTTTTTGATCATTCAGCTAAAGAAAAAGCTTTAGTGCTTGGAACTTCTAATAAAACTGAAATAATGTTAGGGTATAGTACTCAATTTGGAGATTCAGCTTCAGCAGTTAACCCAATAGGTGATTTATATAAAACACATGTGTGGAATTTATCAAAACATATGGGAATACCAAAAGAGCTTATTGAAAAAAAACCGAGTGCTGATTTATGGGAAGGGCAAACTGATGAACAAGAACTTGGATTTTCATATAAAATGGCGGATGAAATATTATATAGACTTATAGATGAAAGAATGACTCCAGAAGAAATAATCAGAGAAGGATTTTCTAAAGATACTGTAGAAACAATAATCAAAAAAATAAAACTTTCACAATATAAAAGAAAACTACCAACAATAGCTAAGGTGTCAAGAAGAACTATGGGAATGGAATTCAGATATCCTAGAGATTGGGGAGTATAGCAAATTATCTTGTATACAGAGGGAGTGATTTTATTGCCAAAAAAAGAAGCACAATTAAAAGAGGAATTAGATGAGTTTAAGAAAGAAAAAGAAAGAATCAGAAGTATAGTTGGTCAAATTGGAGGAGCAAATAATTCACAGCATAAAATAATAAATTTTTTGTTTGTTGTATTAATCATAGTTCTTCTTATTTTAGGAGTAGTACTTCAAAAGATAACATTATTTTTAACTTTAGAGGTAGCTGTACTATTAGGAATATTCAAACTTATATGGATGTTTTATGAAGCACAGAGAGCAAGTCATTTTCAATTTTGGATATTGAATTCATTGGAATATAGAATCAATGAAGTAGATAGAAGAGTAAAAAAAATAGAAAAACTTTTGACTAAAGATCAAGAAGTTAAAAAAGATGTTGAAGAAGATACTGATGAAAGCATAAGTGAAGAACAGCAAACAGCTGAATAGGGGGGATACATATGGCAGTATACTGGCTGGCAGGTGCAGTATTTTTCACAGTGGTAGAACTTATAGTTCCTGGACTTATTTCTATTTGGTTTGCTTTAGCAGCAGCCATTACCATATTTTTTTCTATAGTAGTAGATAATGGATTGTATCAAGGATATTTCTTTGTAATACTTTCAGCTGTACTTCTTGCATCAACTAGAAAATTTTCTAAAAAGATGCTTGAAAGAAAGGATGGTAATGTGGATCGTATAACTGGTAGTGTTGTTGAAATAAAGGGGATAGATCCAAATGGAAATTATGAAATCTATTTTGATGGAAAACATTGGGTGGGAAAATCTGATGAAAAATTAGAAATTGGAGATAAAGTAAAAATTTTAAGAATTGAAGGTATAAAACTTGTTCTTGAAAAAATTGAATGTAAAAGTGATATTGAGTAAAAAATGAGAGAGGCAATAGTAGGGAATTTATACCTATGAAAGCACTCTCGTTTTTATTTGGAAACAATTTATTAAATTTTAATAGGAAAATTATAATAATTTAAGTTATATTGAATAGATAATTCAAGAAAATAGGAATTTTTGAAAGATAATTGGAATAAAATAATTATTTTTTGTAACACTTTTTTGACATTAGGCTGATATATGTAAAAAAATTAGAAAAAATGAAAGGTAAATTATCTAAATTTGCGAAAAAATTATAATATTTTATTTTGCTTTTATATAAATTATAGTTTATAATTAAAATAAAATCATTTAAATAAGAGGGGAAAACTATGAAGAAAAAAATACTAAATTATTTGGATGGAAATTATGAAAGTTTTAGTAAAAGTTTTAAGAAAATAGCTGATTATATTAAATATAATCAAAGTATAATATCTTTTATTTCAATAAACCAATTAGCTATAGAAACAGAAACAAGTCCAGCTACAATTACAAGATTTTCAAAAAATCTTGGTTTTAAAGGATACCCAGATTTTCAAAAAATATTCCAAAAAGAAGTAGAGAAAGAAACATCATATATGAAAGGACTTAAAAATAGTATTGGAGAAGCTGCTACTGGCAGTAATATTATTAAAGATATTATAGATACCAATATAGAACTTCTTCAAGAAATGGATATAGTAGAATTAGAAAAGTCGTTAGATCAAGCTGTTGAATGGATAAAAAGCAGCAGAAAATTGTATGTATTAGGGGCTAGAGGATCTTATGCCCTTGCATATTATCTTTATTTTATGCTTAAAGAATTCAGAGAAGGAGTGGAATTGATGATATCTGGAGCATCAGATTTTACTGATAAACTCCTTTATTCACAAAAAGAAGATTTATTATTTACAATTTCCTTTCACCCATATACAAACTTTACATATCAGGTAACAGAGTTTTTTAAGGAACATGGTAATAAAGTAATTACAGTGACAGATAAGAAAGATTCTACATTAGGAAATATATCTGATCTTGTATTGACAACTAAGAATGGAGAAAAAGCATATACTTTTGTTCCTGGGATAGTTTTAATTAATGCACTTTTGGTAAAACTTGGAATGGAAGATAAAGAAAATGTTATGGATAGATTTGATAAGTTGAAAGAAATAACTGATAGATTTAATATATATATAGATAAATAATATATGTGCAGGAGATGAGATATGGAGACAATTAAATATTCAGATTTTGCTAAACTTGAAATGAGAGTTGGAAAAATAATCCAAGTAGAAAAAGTATCTACTGCTGATAAGCTATATAAAGTACAAATAGATATTGGAAGAGAAAATACTGTACAAACTGTAACAAGTCTTGTAGATTACTATACTCAGGAAGAACTTTTAGAAAAGATAGTTATTGTTTTGGTAAATCTTGAACCTGTAAAAATGAGGGGAGAGCTTTCTCAATGTATGCTTTTATGTGCAGAAACAGAAGATGCATCAAAGAGTATCCTTTTGACACCAGAGAAAGAAATTGAACTTGGGACTAAAATAGTTTAATTTTATACAGATATAGGAGAGATGAAAAATGAAAAGAGTAGGATTTATTGGTTGTGGAAATATGGGAGAAGCTTTTCTAAAAGGAATAATCAATTCTCTTATAGTAGAAATAAGCGATATAAATGTTTATGATTCTGTAAGAGGAGAAGAAATAGAAAATAAATATGGAGTTAAAGCTCTTGAAAATGAACTTGACTTAATTCATAATAGTGATATAATTTTTCTTGCTGTAAAACCTAATGTTTATTTTGATGTAATTGATGAAATTAAAGATAGTATTAATAGCAGCAAAATATTAGTAGCAATGGCACCAGGTATAACTATGGATGATATTCTTGAAGAAACAGAAAACAGAAATAGTAAAATAGTTAGAACTATGCCTAATCTTCCATTGATGGTACAGGAAGGATGTATAGCTTATTCATTTAATGAAAATATTGAAGATGAAGAAAAAGTTTTTTTTAAAGAACTTTTTGAAAAAATTGGAATGGCAATAGAGATTAAAGAAGAACTTTTTGATGCAGTAATAGGGGCTTCAGGATCATCACCAGCCTTTATGTTTATGTTTATAGAGGCACTAGCTGATGCAGTAGTATTAGAAGGGCTTCCAAGAACAGCAGCTTATAAGTTAATAGGGCAAACTCTCATAGGTTGTGGAAAACTTTTTCTTGAAAGTGGAAAGCCTCCAGGAGAATTAAAAGATAATGTTTGTTCTCCAGGGGGGACAACAATAGTTGGAGTAAAATCTCTAGAGGAAAATGGATTCAGAGGTGCTATAATCAAAGCAGCTATTGAAACTATAAATAAATCTAAAGAAATGACTAAAAAAGATAAATAGATTTATATAGAAAGATGAAAAAAGAAAATCTAAATATTTCTTTTTCCATCTTTTTGTTTTTTTTAGAAAAAATAAGAGTATAAAAGAATATAGATTTATTATTGAATTTTTATATACTACAAAATAAAACATCGTGATTTGCGCTTTTTGTTAACATGGTAGGATATATCTTATTTTTGGAGAAAAATAAATTAAAACAAAGTGTGTAGGAGCCTATATAGACATAATAGGGGTAATTACAATTATAAAAAGTAACTCAGTGAAATAAATAATAATTTGACAATTCTTAAGAGTACACGATATACTAGAATATAAAACAAAAAAAGGAGAGAGAAAAGTGAAAAATAGAAACATAGCTTTGTGCATAATTTTAACATTTGTAACTTGTGGAATTTATAGTTTATTTTGGAATGTTAATTTAAACAATGATTTTGCAGAACATAATGGAAAAGAAAAAAATGGATGGATGATAATACTTTTAAGTATAATTACATGTGGAATATACTATTTTGTATGGATATATAGAATGGGAGAAGAAATAGAAAAAGCTGGAGGAAAAAATGAAGGAATAGTTTATTTATTATTGAGCCTTTTTGGTTTTGGAATAATAGCTATGGCTCTTATTCAGCATCAGGAAAATGAGTTATGTCCAAAAGTAGAGAATTTATATTAGTTATATTTATTGGAGCTTTTATAAGTTTTATAGCAGGAATAGTTTTTAATAAAAGCATATGTCTTTTTATAAATATATTTGGGCTGCCATGTCCATCCTGTGGAATGACAAGAGCTTATATTTCTCTTGGACATTTAGATATAAAGAAAGCATTTTATTACCATCCACTTTTTTGGAGTGTACCACTTATTCTGCTGGGATATAAAAATAAAAAAATTATATATATATTAGGGATTCTTTTTATAAGTGTCTGGTTAGTAAGGATGTATCTTTATTTTCCAGATATAGAACCTATGAAATTTAATAATAAAGCTATATATGTAAGAATATTTAATGGATTAAAAAATATAATAAAATAAAAATAATGAAGCTGATGAAAAAATTACTTAATACATCAGCTTCATTTTATTTTTAATTATCTCATCAATAACATCATTTTTTTAGTAAGTGCTTTAGTTGCTTTGATATCTTCTAAGGAATTATGAGCTTTTAATTCTATTTCAAAGTGGTTGCACCATGTTTCAAGCTTATTATCTTTGAGTACAGGAACTTTTTTTAAAAGCTGTAATGCTGCAATCCACTGCAAGGGATCTAATGTTGTTGACTGAATATAGCTGAAAAGATATTTCTCTCCATGTCTTCGTAAAAATCTATTTAAAACATCTATATCAAATCTAACATTATAGCCGGCTACAAGAAATTTATCCTCTTTATTATACTTATCAATATATTTATTTAAAATTTGCATAAATTTTTTAAAGATTTCTTCTTCAGGATTATATTGTTCAATTTCTTTTCTGGTTCTTCCTTGAATTCTGAGAGCCTCATCCGTAACTTCTGATCCTGAAAATGGTTTTATATAAAAATCAAATTCCTCAGCAACTTCTTTTCCAATTTGGACAATTCCTGAAAGCTGAATAAGAGCAGATTTTTCAGTTACTCCTCCAGTCTCAGTATCTATAAAAAGTATTTTCATAAAATTCTCCCTTAAAATATTTAGTTTCTGTTAACTTAAATTTATGTGAACTACTCCTAACCTTTTAAGGTATAATAATTTGCTCAAGATTATATATCCTCCCTAAAATGAAAGGA